>CAIYVW010000052.1 GCA_903929735.1 uncultured bacterium | reverse complement strand
CGTGAAATACATAACATTAATAAGAAGATAGACATTAAGATTTTACAAGGAGTGGATTACTCAAAAGAGGCTCGAGAGCACAGACAACTTCTTCATAAAATTCGTCAACATTCAAGAAGAGGAATGTTCGGAAACTTACTTAACTTCTTAAATAGATTTTCACAATTTTCAAATATCTAATATAATATTCTTATGTATAATGATTACAAATCTAAATTAATAAATTTCTATAATAGAGAAAGACGTATGCCTACTTATAGTGAGATGATGGATCTATTCGGATTCAAATCTAAGAATGCTGTAGCTCGACTTGTAGATAAATTTATAAAAGAAGGAATAGTGACTAAAGATCACATTGGACGCTTGATAACAGACACATCATGGAACTCTATTCCCATGCTAGGTTCTGTCAAAGCAGGTTTTCCTTCTGATGTATCAGAAGAATTAAAAGATACTATTAATATAGACGACTACCTCATAAACAAAAAAGAAAATACTTACATGCTGACAGTAGACGGAGACTCCATGATAGATGCTCACATAGCGGATGGTGACATGGTTTTAGTAGAAAAATCAAACAATGCTAAAGATAAACAAATAGTAATAGCTAATGTAGACGGAGAATTTACTATGAAATATTTTAGAAGAAATGGAGATAAGATATGGCTAGAACCAGCAAACAAAGATTTCAAGCCTATTTATCCTAAAATGTATTTAAATATTACAGCAGTAGTAAAAGCTGTCATAAGAAAGTACTAATGGTATAATAACCGAGATGACTCAAGAACAAGCACTCAAAATAATGAAAACGGGGGTAAATATTTACCTGACAGGAAGTGCTGGATCTGGAAAAACTTATCTTCTAAATCAATATATTTCTTACTTACAAGACCACGATATAGCAGTGGCTGTTACAGCTTCTACTGGAATAGCTGCAACTCACATGAACGGAATGACTATCCATGGATGGTCTGGTATAGGTGTTAGAAACATAATGAGAGAAAAAGAGTTAGAACAGTTAGAAGAGAAAAAGTATCTCTGGAAGAGATTTGATAAAGCTCGAGTTTTAATAATAGATGAAGTTTCTATGCTTCATGGTTTTCAGTTTGATATGATTGAGAAAGTATGTAGAAGATTCAAAAGAAGTAGTAAACCATTTGGGGGACTACAAGTAATTCTTTCTGGAGACTTTTTTCAGATACCTCCAGTTGAAAAATCCAAAAAACCAACAGATGAATTAAATTACGGAGAAGCTAAAGAAACTTCTTACAAAAGTGGTATGGTGTATGAAAGTGAAGCATGGAAAATACTTAATCCTGCTATTTGCTATTTAAGTGAACAGCATAGACAAGATGATGATACTTTAACTGAAATATTAAATAATATTCGTTCCAACAATCTAGATGAAAAGCATTACGAAGAACTAGATAAATGCATAAACAGAAATCTATCTGGAATAAAAGCAACCAAACTATATACTCATAATGTAAATGTAGATAACGAGAACGAATTAGAGCTATCACATATAGAAGGCAAAGAAATGATTTATCAAATGACTTCTAAAGGTCATGACATTATAGTTGACATTCTAAAGAAAAGTTGTTTAGCTTACGAACAATTAAAGCTAAAAGTGGGTGCAGAAGTTATGTGTATTAAAAATAATTTTGACAAAGGTTATGTAAATGGATCTAGAGGTAAAATATCAGGCTTTGAGAAAGAAACGAATTATCCAATAGTAGAACTCTACAATGGCAACAGGGTCACTATTACTCCTGAACTTTGGGCCATTGAAGAAGACGGTAGAGAGAAAGCCTCAATTACTCAATTCCCATTACGCCTTGCTTGGGCTATAACTATCCACAAGAGCCAAGGAATGTCCTTAGATAACGCAGAGATTGACCTCAGAAGGACCTTTACCTACGGGATGGGATATGTGGCTCTTTCTAGAGTAAGAACTCTTTCTGGTATCAGTTTGGTTGGTTTTACTAAAGAATCACTACTGGTTAATCCTGTAATTCTAGAGCTAGATCAAGAGCTTAAGAATGAAAGCTATCAGAATGAATTAATGTTTAAAAAACTTAAAAATGATGAACAGAGTAAATTGGAAGTAGATTTCATAAACAGAATGGGAGGAATAATAAAAGAGGGTAGTCACAAGAATAAAAAAGTAGCAAAAGTTAAGGAAACAAAAATACCAACAATAATTCTAACTAAAGAATTATTAGAAAAAGGCAAGTCTATCAAAGAAATAGCCAAGGAAAGAAACCTTACTCAAGGTACTATCACTCACCATGTAGAAAAAATAGTAGAAGAATTTCCACAGACTAATATTGATCATATTAAACCATCACAGAAAAATATTGATATAGTTAAAAAAGCAAATAGTAAACTAGAAGGAGAAGAAATAGGGAAGTTAAACCCAATCAAGTTAAAGTTGGAAAAAGAAGGCATAGACTTATCTTTTGAAGAGATTCGTTTAGCAAAATTATTCATATAAATTTTTAGAATTCGAACCCTATTCGGAAAGCAGACAATTTAACTCATATTTTTATATGAGTTTGTTTGTATTGACACTGACTTTGTTTAGAAGTAATGTTAAGAAAAATCAGTATTCATTAAATTTATATTTATTATGAAAATAGAACTAATAATATCTAGTATTCTTGGTTTTATAATTGTAATTTTGGGAATGTATTTTTGTTACAAAAGGGCTTATAAAGATAGACTTTCAAAAGTTAAAGAAGGTCTTATTATTCCATTATATGTAACACTTTTCCTAATATCTGCTTTTGGTCTCGTTGGATTGATAGGGCAATTAACTTCATTTTCTAACAGAGATAAAATATGGTATTTATATTTTTTAATTATTATTTCATTCTTTCTTAATCTAATTTTTACATGGTTAGGATATAGAGAAAGGACAGAAATAAAAGAAGTAGATTGGGATTCTATTAAAATTCGTAAAGGTATGGAGAAAATAAAAAAGCAAGCGGAATTTTATCAAACCCAGAAAATAGTGGATAGCAAGAAGTTAAATGATACTTTCACTATCTAAATAATTAAAAGCCAATCCCAAAAGGAGAGGCTTTTATTTTTACATAGTGATATTTAAATAAGCTCCAACTTTACCACAAGTTCGGAGCATTGTTGACACAGTTCATTATCTATGCTATTATAACAAAATAGTAGTTCTTTGATATTGATTTTTAAGAGATATTTAAATTAGTCTTTTAAGTTTCTTTATTAAAAGGGAATTTAAAAAACTAATTTATTTATTTATTTATAAAATTTAAAAAATGAAAGGAAAACTGCCTGTTTCGCAAATGCTCAAGATGGAGAGCAATGAAGCCCAATGGTGGGTTTTAGTCAGAGGTCTTATTGACGAATTTAAAACTACCGCAATTATTGAGAAAGAACCTAACGTCAAAGTTAGGGTAAAATTGATAATTAATAAGATCATTCCACCTGAATATGCAATGTTAAAGTTATTGCTACACTTGCAAATTTTACAGCTCTTTTTCTTGTAATTTATTTTTTGCTAAATAAGGAAGCATTTGATGGAACTTGGGGGCATACTTATTTCCCTGGTTCAATTTTATTTTTCTGTATTCTTGGATTAATTGGATTTTTTATTCAAAAAAGAAAAGAAAAATTAGCAAAAAAAATAACGGTATGAAAAGTTCAAGAAACACCAATAATATCTTAATTGATTGAGGTGTTTCTTTTTATTTTACCTCCATTAAAAATAAATTTTGATCTCACTTCGGGCTTGAAATAGGTAATGTTATCTTGTCTAATATAGTAATTTTAAAGTCTATGAATTTATATATAAAACATAGTATAATATATTTTATATGGAGAATAAAAATATAGAAGAGAAGACTTTATTAAAAAATAGAAGTTCGTCAATAAAAATTAATATTAAAAAGATTATTTTTTCAATTATTGGTTTTTCTATTTCTGCCTTTCTTGGTTTTGGTGTGTTTTTGACATTAGAATCTATTAAGCTATTATATACTAATCTTGCTTATATTCTTATTGGTTTAATTATTATTTGTTTACTTTATTTTACTTCTCTATATGGAATAAAAAAGACTTTTAAAAACATTTTTATAGTAATATCTAATTTTTATTTTTTCTCATTTATACCATTTTTCTTGGCAATAATAGGTTGTTATATACTAAGTCTCTTTTTTGAACCTAATCTAGGAGAAGGAATATTAATAGCTCTATGGGGCATTCCATTCTTCTTTGTTTCGACTATTATCTCTTTGATTATTCTTGCTTTAAAAAATAAGAATAAATTCGATAAATATATTTCAATTGCTTCTTTGGGTATTATTTTAATAATGATAGAAACTATTGTGATAAATTTATTATTTTTTATTAGGTCATAATATATTCATTATTTTGTTATAATTTAAATATGAAAAAATATTCTCTTATTTTATATATTATAGTAATGACAGCTGTTATAGTCAGTGTAGACTTATTGTTTTTTAGAAATCATTCATGGGGAAGACTGTTAGTAAATATCTGTATTGTCTTAATATTTGCAGCTTTTTATTTTAGATTCCTTAAATAGTCTTATGCTTCAATCAGAGTAGGGAAGTATAAATACATATATTTGACAAAACACATAAATAGTGATAAAATACAAATATTATTAATAAGGGACTATAAATTTTATGGATAAAGATATAGACAACCTTTTGTATTCTAGAGCTACTCATAATAAAGATGGTGAAGATAAGTCAGATAAATATTTTGATCACTATCTTGAGCAGTATAGAATTTACTTACACATATTTAATAGTACGAACGATAGAAGTAGTAAATCAAATGATTTCTTTCTAGGACTCAATACAGCTATCATTGGAGTTCTTGGATACTTAGAAACCAAGACTTTCCAGCCTGGAGGTTCTACTATATTCTTATTTGCTCCTTTTGTGGGAATTGCTATCTGTTACTCTTGGTATCAGATGATTAGTTCTTTCAGACAATTAAACAGAGCTAAGTTTAAGATGATACATGCAGTAGAAAAGCAATTACCAATATCTTTATTTGAAACAGAATGGGAATTCCTAGGAAAAGGTAAAGATAAGAAAAAGTATTACCCATTATCTCTCATAGAAAGAAAAATACCAGTTATATTTATAATTCTTTATATAATGATATTTTTAACTAAACTACCAATAGCTCCAATATCTAATTTATTAAAATAACTAATATTTAAAAGACAAACTATATGGTTTGTCTTTTAAATTTGTATATAAATATGATTATTTGTATATGTTTAATTATATTTTTAAAAAATTAAATATTGGAGTATAATAGAAAAATTATGGAACCAAAAACAAAAATCGTAGCGACAATAGGGCCAGCAAGTAATAATTTAGAAACAATAAAAGAGCTTATATGTCATCATTTAGATATAGCTAGATTAAACTTTTCATGGGATACACATGAAGGTCATAAAAAGGTCATAGGATACATAAGAGAATCTTCTAAGGTCTGCAATAAGAATGTTCTCATTCTACAAGATTTATCTGGACCTAGAGAGCAAGAAGGGGCAACCCACCATTTTGGAGGAGAGAATGGAGGGGAAGTTATAACTGAAAAAGATAAAAATGATTTATATTTTGGAATAGAAGAGAAAGTAGATATGATAGCTTTATCATTTGTAGGAGGAGCAAAAGATATGATAGAACTAAGAAATTTAATAAATGACAAAGGTGGTAATCAAAAAATTATAGCAAAAATAGAACGTAAAATTGCATTTGAGAACTTAGATTCAATACTAGATGTTTCAGATGGAGTTATGGTAGCTAGAGGAGACTTGGGTAATGAATTCCCTTTAGAAGAAATTCCTTTCATCCAACACAAAATTATCGAAGCTGCAAACAAAAAAGGTAAAATGGTAATAGTTGCTACTCAGATGATGTTATCTATGGTGAATAATCCTACTCCCACAAGAGCAGAAGTCTCAGATATTGCTTATGCCATAATAGACGGAGCAGATGCTGTTATGCTTTCTGAAGAATCAGCTACTGGTAAATATTCAGTAGAAGCAGTTACTATGATGGAAAAGATAGCAATAGCCTCAGAAAAACATAGAAGTGATATTGATATAATTTAATTAAAAACATATGAGTAAAATAATATATATAACAAGAAAAATCCCAGAAGCAGGTCTAAAACTTTTAAGAGATAAAAAAATCGAGTTTGATATGGGTACAAGTTCTACCCCTCCAACAAAAAAAGAAATAATAAAACAATTAAAGAAGAAACAATATGATGGAGTTATATCTTTTTTAACCGATCCTATAGACAAAGAAGTATTCGATGTATGTCCTAATGTTAAAATTTTTGCTAATTTTTCTGTAGGATTTAATAATGTTGATTTAGAAGAGGCACAGAAAAGAGGAATAGAGGTATCAAACACTCCAGGTACTTCAGCGACAGCGGTTGCTGAACATACTGTAGCTTTTATGCTAACACTAACAACCAGGATAGATGAAGGCGACAGATTCATGCGTAAGGGTAAATATAAAGGATGGGACCCTGATTTATTAATAGGGACAGACCTTAAAGGGAAAACTATAGGACTTATAGGAGTTGGTCAAATAGGAACTGAAGTGGCTAAAATTTTACATTATGGATTTGGTTCAAACATTATATATAGTGATATATGTACAAATCCGACACTAGAACAAATAATCGGCCCAACAAGAAAAGAAACAGCTGAGGTACTTAGAGAAGCTGATATAGTATCTCTTCATGTTCCTTTACTTCCTAGTACACAACATCTTATAAACAAAGAATCATTAGCAACAATGAAAAAAACTGCTTTCTTGATAAATACTTCTAGAGGAGCCGTTATCGATGAGAAAGCGCTAGTATACGCTCTTAAAAATAATGTAATTAAAGGAGCAGCTATAGATGTATATGAGTTTGAGCCTAAGCTATCTCCAGGACTTTCTAAATTATCAAATGTAGTTCTCACTCCTCACATAGCTTCAGCAAGAGAATCAGCTAGAAATTTAATGGCTGAAATAGCAGCCAAAAATATAATATCTGTTCTAGAAAATGGAAAAGCTATAAATAGTGTATATCCTAAAAGTACATGTTAATGTAATATTTTAAATCTCAAATTGTAAATTTGCTCCAAAAATATTATAATATGCATATTATCAACTAACTTAAATAAAATCTTAATGTGTATTTAAAGATACATAGGCAGGTTTTTATAAAAATATGAATAAATATATTAAGTTTATATTATTTATTTTAGTTGGATTTGTCTTTACTACTTCTTTTGTATTCGCAAAAGAAAAAACAAATCAACCAAAAATAAGAAACCAGCAGAAAGAAATTATTGAAAACAATAAAGAAGGACTTGTAAATGAAGTTAATACAGCAAGAGGAAAAACTAAATCTCAGATAACAGAAGCAAATAAAGCTTTCAAAAAAAATATATCCAAAATAAAAAATGAGAAAAGGAGAACTAATATCCTGAATATTGTAAATAAAATACAAGAATTAAATGATAATGCTGTAGATAATTTTTCTGATTCTATAGTTCAAATAGAAGATCTCTTAAATAATATTGAAGAGAGAACAAAAGAAGCTCAATTAAATAAAGGATTAAAAGTAGATGGTACTCTAAGTTATATTGCCAAAGCTAGAGTTTCCATATCTGAAGCAAAAGCATTTACGGTGCAACAATCAATAAGAATTTATACCACAAACATAACTACCGAAAACAAGACAATAGAAATTATTAAATTACTAAGAGATACTTTCCAAGGAGATGTAAACAATCTTCAAAATAAAGTAAAAGTAGCTAGAGATAACACTAAAGATGCAGCTATATCTTTAGCTAAAGATCAAGGAATTTATAATAATCAATCGGTCGAAAAAGGGGATACCACAAATACTAATAATTAATATATTATATTTATG
>CAIYVW010000051.1 GCA_903929735.1 uncultured bacterium | reverse complement strand
TCCTCCGACTGTTATATTCCCAGTTGATGCAGTAGTGAATGAAGCGTAGTGAGTAGCATCATAACTTAATCTTAATTGTTCTGTTGTCGATAAATTTTCTTGTTTGGCATTTGGCGATGTTGTCCCAATCCCGACGTTGCCTTTATTATTCATTCTCATGACCTCAACGAGGGTATCTGTATTATAGTTTCTCGTTGAGAAAGCAAGAGAGCCGTAAAGCACATTGTCTGGTCCAGAAATTCCACTAATCCTTGCCGTTTCCGTCGAACTGCCAGGTGAATTAAAAGTAATATAGGTTTCGTCACCAATTGCCGCTGCACCTGAAAGTCCCAACGTCAAAAGTCTAATGCTTTCAGCCCCGCTTCCAGCCTTAGCCTTTAATATATGTAATAGGCTAGCAGGCGCCGTCGTCCCGATGCCGACGTTGCCGCTTACATATAATGCATCACTAGACCCATAAACAGGAGTATTGGCATATCCTATTGCCACACCACCAGCTCCAACTTGAAAACTTTTTGGAGAACCGTCCGTTGCAGTTGTAACTGCAGAATCAATAAATCTAAAAGCATTAAAGTTTGCCACTGTACTCCAAGTATCAGTATTTATTCCCAACTTCAGCATATTTGCAAAAGACCTATTTGGACTGACATTTGTTCTTGAAACATCTAATTGTGCCCCCGGCGCCGTCGTCCCGATGCCGACGTTGCCCTGATCAAATATTGCTGCATAATTATTTGACCCTCCTGTAGATGTTGAATAAATGCCAACATTATTAGAAGTACCACTATGAGTATTTGAAATATATGTTCCATATGTAGTTTGTGATCCTGTTGCATTTGCTCCAGAAAGAGAAATGTTTAATCCTTTCTCTCCAGTAAGAGCTGCTGTCCCGTTAGAAGAAAGATTTAAAATTGTTCCTGAAGATAATGCATTTGTAACTATCGACTCCCCTATACCAGTAGCAAGAGCAGAATATGTTTGAAGGACTTGAGTTCCCCCTGTTGAAGCAGAAGAAGAAAGATCAAGTAAAGCTCCAGTAGTTGTAGAAGTATCATTTGAAGTAGAAGATAAACGAACGAGAGATCCACCTGAAGCGATAACTGAAGTTGTGTGAGGAATGAGAAGAGCTGCACCTGTAGTTATAGCATTAGCAGAAATTGCCATTGCAGTTCCTGTTGCTGTTGCATCTGAAACTTGAAGTCCATAGCCAGTATGTGCTCCTGTAAATGAGAAGAGAGCTCCGCCAGAAGTTCCTGCTGTTACTCCTAAGTTCCCAGTTGAAGCATCAGTGAGACTAATACCTTTCATTAATTGCGCTGTGCCAGCAATATTAATTGAAAGTGCATTACCAGTTGCTCCAACAGTATTAGCTCCAGATGCATTAATACTTGCAAGGTTACCAGTAAAGGCTGTCATCGCTCCACTTTCTGTTATGTCGAGTAATGATCCAATATTGGATCCAGCTGAAGTTAGAGACGTCGTGGCTGAAGATGAAAGAGTTAGGAGTTTACCGGAGGTTAATGCATTAGCTGAAAGTGAAAATGGATTCTGAGTCGAAGCTGTTGACCAATTCCAAGCGATGGCATTGGTTAAAGAATCAATCGTCGCTGTACCATTGGCAGCCGTGATTTGATTGAGTCGAGGAGTTTGCTGATCAATTTGATATCTATTACTAGCATCAACAGAGAAATATAAATGTGTTCCATCAAATTCAACCGCTCCGGCTGAAATATTTCCACCAGTTGTTAATGTTCCAGATGTTAATTTCAGTGGCGCCCCATTTGCTACATTACTTCCAGCTCTAATATGCAAAGCAGCGGTTGGTGAGACGACACCGATACCTATCTTACCAGTTGAGACAGCTGTAATCGATGGGTTTCCTGATATTGTTGAATATGTTCCTGTTCCAAATAAAATTCCACCAAGATTCATTGCATCAGCAGTAGCATTTGGTAGAGAAATATTATTACCGATAATTATATTATTGGACCCGATATTATTACCTGAGAAAGTTTTTCCTGATTGGTTCCCAAATATATTTGAGTAGGAAGCATTGGAAGCCCCATAACCAGATTGATAACCTATGAAGTTTGAACTCTGAGCATTAGTTGCATTATAACCAGATTGATGACCTATGAAGTTAGAAGCAACAGCTGCAGAAGCACCATTACCAGCATCTGTACCCAAGAAATTTGAATACCAAGCACTATATGCTCCATATCCAGCACTAAGACCAAAAAAGTTTGAATTATAGGCCGAGGTCGCTCCATTCCCAGCTCCATTACCCAAGAAGTTTGAATTAATTGCTGATGGAGCATTATAACCTGCGCTATTACCAAAGAAATTCGAATTATTAGCACTGGTCGCACCACTTCCAGCATTCATACCTAAGAAGTTTGAATTATTCGCACTTATTGCAATAGATCCAGCATTTGAACCAAAGAAATTTGAATAATAAGCATTCGTAGCTAAATAACCTGCCCCGGTACCAGAGAAATTTGAATCATAGGCGCCAGTTGCTCCAATTCCAGCTAATGATCCCAAGAAATTTGAATTCGGAACAACACTATTAACCGTAAAATATTCATTAGTTCCATCTCCAATATTTAGAGCTGTATTCCCAGCTCCGATTGAAAAGAAAAATGCATTACCATTCGTATGACCAGTCGTTGCTGCAAACGTGACAGAAAGTCCATCACAAACAAGCTGAGGTGAGCCAGTAATATTTACACCCGATACTGTAGGGCAATCGCCGTTCGTATCTTGATAAGAGAAAGTATCTGGTGACCCAGTGCTATCAATACTAATAACTAATAGATTAGGAGTCGCCCCTGTATAGGTACCCGAAATACTTATATCATTTAAACCTGTCCCTGATAAAATAGTTGGAAGATAAGCTGTAGTGCTAGGAGATGAAACTCTCAAATCTAAGAGTGTCTTTGGGGTATTTGTTCCAATCCCAACAAAATTATTATTAGTCACGACTAGGCCAGTCCCAGTTGCTCCAGAAATATTAGCCGCTAAATTCGTATTAGAATTATCAGAGCCTAGAATGCTCAAACGAGCTAATGGATTTATCGTCCCTATCCCAACATTACCCATAAAGAAATTTTTACCAGCTCCAGTAGAAGAAACCAGACCATGATTCAAAGTTATATCACCTCCAACCATTTGCCAAATAGTACTAAAATCCCAACCACTATAAGTTGCCACCGTTTGCATTTCTTTAGTTGTCTTACCTGTAGCATAATTATCAGTCGACTGTTTTGAAGTCTCAGTATCCCAATATGAGTTTGTAACTGTTGCTCCTCCATCATTAAAACCCGTGAAGCCACCAACATTTGAAAGACCAGAAACAGCACCTGTTGAATAAGAATTTAAAATTGTATTTCCAGAAACATAGCCAGTAAAACCACCAACACCATCACCACCTTTTACAGACCCAGTTGCATATGAATCTTCTGTACTTCCAGTGCCAGTTTCTAATCCTCCAGCAAAGCCTCCAACATCGCCATTTGCATTACCTCCTTCTACCTTAGCCTCAGAATAACTTCGATAAATTGTACTGCCAGTACTCCAACCTATGAACCCACCAATTCCCCAATTACTACCAGTAACACTTCCTGTTGTATAAGAATTTGTAATTGAACTTCCACTATTATCCCAACCTATTAAACCTCCGACATCTCTTAACCCTATAATATTTACATTTACTAACCCAACATTTTCTATTGTTGCTCCATTAATCTCACCGAATAATCCAACCTCATAATAAGTCGGACGGTTAATATGTAAGTTTGAAATCGTATGACCATTACCATTGAATGTCCCAGTGAAATTACTACCATAAGTGGTACTTGTATTATTGTCGTATGTATATCCAACTGGCAAAAATCCTTCACCACTATTCCAAGTCGCAGTCTCAGAACAATCAATGTCATTGGCTAAATAATAACTTATAGTTACATCATTATTCATATTCTGCAGTTCGGTACAGGTCGTAATCGCGGTTCCAGTTGGTGCACTTATCGTTGGAACAATTAAAGTTGGATAAGTCGCATTAGTATTACTAAAGTAAGCCTTTCCTAAAACATCTAGTTTAGCTTGCGGAGCCAAGACTCCAAGCCCAACATTGCCAGCAAAATAATTGTCACCAGTTCCAGAAGATGAGACTAAGCCTTTACTCAAAGTAACTTTATTACTAATCGTATTAATTGGTGAATACCAAATATTACTGAAATTCCAAGAGGTGAATGTCCCCTCTGTCGCTAATTCTGTCGTCGTAACTCCCGTGCCACCAGCACTCGTTGTCTGGCCCGATGTTTCTGTATCCCAATAAGAATTAGTAATAGTTAAACCACCAGCATCATAACCGATTAAGCCACCGATATTTGATGGGCCACTGACATAACCATTACTGTAACAATTTGTAACAGTCGGTGTGCCATACCATTCAACTCCAATTAATCCCCCAGCATAACCATTAGTAGAAGTTACATCACCAGTGGCATAGGAATTTTCAATGACACCGACATTCATACCGGTTAAACCTCCAACATTTTGATTACCAGTTACTGTCGCTGTACTGTAAGAATTATAAATTGAATCAAGACCATCATTGGTTCCTATCAACCCTCCAACATAATAATAACCGCTGACTACTCCAGTACTATAGGCACTTGTGACTGTTCCTAAATTGGCCCCAACCAAAGCCCCAACATAAAAATTACTTGTCCCTAAACTTGTAATATCAACATCGGTTAATCCAACATTCTTTATCTGTGAACCTGCAGTTGTCCAACCAAAGAGACCAACTCCACCAGAGTAACTAGTACTAACATCGTGAATAGTTAAATTCTTAATAACATGACCTTGACCATCAAAAGAACCAGTGAAGCCACCATTGCCCTGATTCCCGACGGGGATAAATCCTTGACCACTATTCCAATTGACAGTATCAGAACAATCAATGTCATTAGCCAAATAATAAGTCTCTGTCAAATCAGCATCCATATTTTGCAGTTCCGTACAAGAGGTAATCGCTATGCCAGTTGGAGCTCCAACAATTGGAGCACGTAAGGTTGGTGGCGTTGTCTCGCCTAAGAAAAGTGACTTACCCAAAACTTCCAATCGAGCTGTTGGTCTAACGACTCCGATACCAATTTTACCACTACCCGAAGCTGTAGTTGATGGATCAGTTGAAATATCTGAATGTGTTCCCGTGGCAAAAAGGATTCCGCCTAAGTTCATCGCATTAGTCGTCGCATCGGGCAGAGAAACATTCGTTCCAATAATTATATTATTTGAACCAATATTATTTGTTCCAGGATTACCACCAACTTGGAATCCAAATAGATTTGAGTATGAAGCATTAGTCGCTCCATTTCCAGCATTTTGTCCTAAGAAGTTCGAATTAGTCGCAGAGGTAGCATTATATCCAGCATAATAACCTAAGAAGTTTGAATTAGAAGCATTAGTGGCACCACCACCAGCATAATTACCTAAGAAGTTTGAAGCAGAAGCAGAGGTTGCATTGGCCCCTGCATAACTACCTAAGAAGTTTGAAGCAGAAGCAGAGGTTGCACCACCACCAGCATAATTACCTAAGAAGTTTGAGTTAGAAGCATTAGTCCCTCCATTTCCAGCATAATTACCTAAGAAGTTAGAATAGGAAGCAGAGGTAGCACCAGAACCAGCACTAACCCCAAAGAAATTTGAATTTGTTGTTGCCGTCACTCCACTCCCCGTTCCCGTCAATCCAGTCGAAAATAAATTTGAACTATTCACAATTGAAATTGGTGGTGTTGTCCAACTAGGAGCAACAGTTGTTCCTCCTGCTGTTAGTATTTGACCAGCAGTTCCATTTGTAAGTTTAGCTGTTGTCCCCGCTCCTGACTGATAAAGAACTTGGCCTCCTAGTCCTCCAGAAATATTTGCAGCTGTTCCTGTTGTATTCTGATTTAGTGTCGGAATATCTGCTGCTACAATCGCACGCAAAGATGGTACACCTGTTGTACCATTTGGAGTTGCCCAAAAATAATTTGCTGACCCAGAAGTAAAAGCAGGAGCATAAGAAGTTGATGCTGTGTAAGCAGCAGAACCAAGAGTCCCTCCTGTAGTGACAGTAAGAGTTTGACCTGCAGCAATATTTAAAGTGTTAGTTCCATTGTTAGTAATGGAAAGTCCATTGAAAGTTGTCCCTGTAGCAGCACCTAAAGTTGGAGTTGTGAAAACTGGTGAAGTCGTAAGTGCAAGAACTGTCCCTGATCCTGAAGTTGAATAAGATGTTCCCCATGCAGAACCAGTAGAACTCACAATCCCTGATCCTGGATAAGTCATACCTGCAGTAGCTGGAGTGTAAGCTTCAAAAGCTGTATCTCCTGCATTACGCCTAATAGACTGTAACGCTCCGATACTCGTAGAACCAACAGATGTTCCAGCTTCAGAAGTTAATATAGATTTAGTATTTAAAGAATTTGCATTTGTTCCTCCTTGTGCGACTGTTACTAAAGCATTAGTTGTAAGTACAGTTGCATCAGCATTCGGGAATGTATATACACGAGGTGCAGTTTGATTGTAAGTGACAGTAAAAACTCCATCTCCAATATCTGTCCAGGGGTGTCCTGGGTTTGGAGTAGCAGCAGAAACTATTTGAAAAATAGAATAAACAACAACTACAAAAAGTACAGCATCTATAGCATAGTGGACCAGAAGTACCTGATGACTTTTTAAGAGAAGTCTTTGTTTGATTTTATGAAAAAATTTCTTTTTAAATTCTAATAAATTTTGATGATTTTTTCCAAACATAATACCACTTTATTATATCATTTACTATAATAAAAAACAGTAAAAAAGTGGTTATTTTTACTGTTTTTTATATGAAATTGTGGATAACTTTTTATAATAGAAAAGTCTACCTAACTTGCCACCCAAATTCAGAAATTTTAGCACTAATTTTCTCCATAATTGGATTTATTTCTTCATCAGTGAGAGTTTTCTCATAAGATTGGAAAACTAATCGATAAGCATACGAATTTCTCCCCTCTTTACTGAAAGAATCAAAAAGATATGGATCTTTTACAAGTAAATTTGTACCCTCTTCTTTAAGTAAATTAAATAATTTTTCTTTGTTTTCATCAAATGGCACCCACACTGCTATATCTCGAGAGATGAATGGGTACAATGACCACATTTTGAAGGAGTTCTTAACAGTGACTTCTTCTTGAGCCTGATCAAAAGTATTTGGTGAAAATTCTTTTGAAGAATCTAATGAAGCGACAAACTCATCCAAACTCATTTCTTTAATTTCTTTTTTATTTCCATAAGCTACACGAATTTCTTCTCGATCAACCAGAAAGATAGTTCCAATTTCAAAAATCTTTATTTCACTCATATCAAGAAGTGGTAAATTTAAGGTATTTAATTTTACACTCTCTCTTAAACCATCAGCTAAATTATTTCTGAGAAAATTTTTACCATTAGCTGAAGCTAAAACTTCTATATCTCCCTTATCTTTGAAAGCATAAGTCATAACTTCACTATATCCATCGTTAAGAAGTTTATTACGAACAAAGAGAGTTTTATAAAAAATATTATTTTTATTTTGTTCTATTTTTATAACTGGTAATTTTTCTATCAATTTGTCATAACCTAAAATTCGAATAACTTCCTCTGTTAGATCATGAGGACCAGTTAAATCAAGTCTTAAGAAAGGAATATTTATTTCATATTCTCCATCATTTTCACGATAAATAAAGTTTATTTTATTCCAGACTTTCTCAATATCTTCCTTAGAAAAATCAGAACCCAATCTTTTATTTATATAATTTAAAGTAACTTTTATAACTCTATCTTCTGTCTTTCTTGGATAAATATCTACAGTATTCTCAACTTCACCTCCAGATAAAGTATAGACCAGAACGGTCATAGCCTCCATGACAGAAGAACAAAGCTCTGGAGTTATTTCATTTTCATATCTTTTTACAGCATCTGTTAGAATATTTATTTTCTTAGAAGTCTTTCTGGTCGATGTCGGATTAAAATTAGCAACTTCAATAATAATATTCTTTGTATTAAAATCCACTTCTGCTTTTGTTCCACCCTTTATCCCAGCTATAGCTAATGGATATTTTTCATCAGCTATAACAAGGATAGAATCATCTAGTTTTATTTCCTTTTTATCTAAAGTAGTTATAGTTTCTCCCTCTTTTCCATTTCTTATTATTAAACTTTCATTTTCCAGCTTATCTAAATCAAAAGAATGTATTGGCTGACCTAAATCATACATTATAAAATTTGCTGCATCTACTATATTATTTATTGGTTTCTGACCTATGGATTTAAGCTTTTCTTTGAGCCAATCTGGACTCTCTCCTATTTTTATATTTCTTACCACACGCCCCATATAACGAAGACATTTATCATCTTCTATTTTAATTTTCAAATCTGAAGGTAAATTATTTTGTTTTAAATCTTTTATTTCTTGATTAATAATTTTAACAAAACCATTTGATGAAGATATTTTAATATCAAAAATCGCAGATATTTCTTTGGCAATTCCCCAATGAGAAAGACAGTCATGTGCTCTATCTGGTAAAACTTTAATATCAAAAATAGTATCATCTCCTGATTTTTCTATATCTTCTACCTCAAAAGAATGAAATATAATACCTTCTGATATTTCTTCTGGAGTAGGTAACTTTTCTTCAAAATAATTCTGAAGCCAATTATAAGATACTTTCATAAAATTAAATTTGATTAAATCTTAAATCTCCCTGATAAGCATATCTAATATCTGACATTAAATATTTAATAACCATGAGTCTTTCCAGTCCTGGACCAAAAGCAAAACCTTGGTACTTAGATGAATCTATTCCACATTTATCTAACACGTTAGGGTGAACCATGCCTGCTCCTCCCATTTCTATCCACTTTCCTTTATATTTCAAATCAAATTCAATTGAAGGTTCAGTAAAAGGAAAAAAACTAGGACGAAAGCGAAGATTTATTTCATCACCTAACATTTTTTTATAAAAATAAGATAATATACCCTTAAGATTAGACATAGAAATATCTTCCCCTATAAACAAACCTTCAATTTGATAAAACTGCATTTCATGAGTTGAGTCAGTAGCTTCATTACGAAAAACTTTTCCAGGGGCAATAATAGCAAATGGAGGTTTTTTACCACTCTTAGCAAATTCTTCCATATAACGTATTTGTACTGATGAAGTATGGGTTCTTAAAACTTTATCTTGGTTCCCTTTTATATAAAAAGTATCTTGCATATCACGAGCAGGATGATCTTTAGGAACATTTAGAGCATCAAAATTATGCCAAATATCTTCAAGCTCAGGACCTGTTGCAACATCAAACCCAAGTTCTGTGAAAACTTTTACAGTATCATTTATAATTAGAGATAGTGGATGCTCTCTTCCTTTTATATTTTCTTCTTTCATTTATATTAATCTTTTTCTTAATAAATATTTATCATCACCTTCACTTACTAATGTAAATTTATTCCCAGACTTATCTTCTAAGTGTGCTTTACTTAGAGAGTTATGCTTGGCTTCTTCTATAAAAGCATTAAATTCTTCATGAGTTAACGTATTTTCTAAATGATACAAATATGCATTCAAAGCATCATCTCCTTCAGTGTATTCTATATTAAATCCATGAATAATTTTTATAGCCATAT
Source organism: uncultured bacterium (assembly GCA_903929735.1). GTDB lineage: Bacteria > Patescibacteriota > Minisyncoccia > Phycocordibacterales > UBA9973 > UBA8515. Next base: position 8,748 of record CAIYVW010000051.1, on the reverse strand, counting down.
AATTTTAAATTACTTTTTAATCCTTTAAATATAGCACAGAAGGGACCAATATCAAATTAGATACTTCCAGATAATAAGTCCTCTTCAAACTGATTTATACCCTTAATTGTCTTCGAATATTTATCTATATTTACAAAATCTAAGTTAACAATTTTATTGTAAATAATTTTAATTAATTTCTTTACACGATCCATATCCTCATCTGTGAAGACTATCTGTTTTTCATTTATAGAAAAAGTTTCTCCCTGTAATTCTGGTTCAACAAAGAGAAAGATGCCATTTCTCATTTTGAAATTCTTATAATTTTTTGAATTCTCAATAAGTAGCTTATAAAAGATTATCTGATTTTTGTAACTCCATTCTTTCACCTTATCTTTCTCATCTTTATTTTTCTCTGGAATGAATTTACCTGTTTTGAAGTCAAAAACATCTACAAATTCATTATCTACTATTCTAAGTAAATCTATTTTACCTGTAATATGTGCTTCATCTAAGATAACTCCTTCTTTAGAGAAGTCTACTTCTGGTCTATCAGTAACCAATAGGTCTTTTATTTTTTTATCATAGAAAATGTCTAGAGCTTCCCTGCCCCTATTCAGATATTTCTCTAAATCAATTTCTGAAATTCTTTTTCTTGATAAATCTTTTTCAAAATAATTTATAAATTCTTTCTTACTAGGCAACTTACCTGATTCTTTATACTTAAGGATACAAAGTTCTATAGACTTATGAATAGAAGAACCAAAAATATTTGAAATACTCATGGGTTGAGGAAAACGAATCAAATTTTGTTCAAAAAATGTTTTAGGACCCTCTCCAAAATATAAATTTAAATAATTATTAAAATGTGAGACACTTAGTTTATAATTCTCTACTAAAGGAGAAAGAAAAGCTCTTTCACTTTCTATATATACTTTGTCTGTGTAATTAGGAGTTTTAGTTTCTAAGATAGAGCTAGTATCTATATCTTCATCTGTAATACTATTATCCTCTTCTGCTAAGTTATTATTTAAGAATTTAACTTCTACTGATTCTCCTCCATCGTCTTTATATGTATAAGTAGATAGATAAAGATTTTTCTTCGCTCGAGTTAAGGCTACATAGAACAATCGTAAATCATCATCTGATTCATCTTGCCCCATATCGATAGGAAGGTTCTCTGGTAATCGTATTTTATTCCTCATTCCTCCTTTTGACCAATTATCTTCTTGGCAAGAAAGAAGGAACACCGTTTCAAATTCAAGCCCTTTTGACTTATGTGCTGACATCAAAAGAACAGCATTATCAGCTCCAGTGAATGGACTTGTATCGTTAAGTAAAATACCGTTACTCTCATGAATATCAACGAAATTCACAAGATCAGATACTTTCAATAAACTATTTTCTTTGTGATTTCTTAGAGCACTAATAAAGAATTTAAGACCTGATAGGAATCTAAGATATTCTGGTTTATTATTCTCAAGTTTGTCTTTACTGAAATAATAATTCTTATATGGACTAATCCACTTATCTTCCTTGTATTCTATTTCTTTTATAAAATCTTCATTCTCATCATCTAGTGAAAAAGAAATACTTTTACCAATCAAACTCTCAAATATATATTCTAGAGGTTCATATCTAACTCGAGAAACCATTTCAACAAAAAACTCTCCAATAGATTTTACCTTTTCGTCTTTATAGTCGAGCATGATTGAAAGCCATGACATATCAGTGCTTTTATCCTGACGACTAGATTTAGATAATAATGATATATCCCAAATAGTTCTAGGTGATAAACCCCAAAAAGGATAAGAGAGAATTTCTGGCATTAGACTCTCTCCCGCTTGTAAATTTCCTTCCGACATCATATTAAGGAATTTGCACATCATAATAAGCTGATGTATATGAGGGGTTGCTAAGACATTCTGTTGTTTTTCGTAAACTATAGGAACATTATAATGATGCATGAAAGGAACCAAGTTCTCTAGTTCTTTATGCTTCCTTGAGATTACAGCTATTTCCTTCGGATTATGACCTTCCTCAATAAGATGCTTAATACGAAGAGCGATGTTATGATACTGATGCTCTTTTGTTTTAAATTTTATTTTTTTAATTTCTCCATTATAAGTCTTATTATCATCACCACTGGAAATTAATTTCTTATCAACTTTTTCCAACATATCTTCCAAGCGATTCTCACCAGTGATAATAATATTACGAGCAAGATCTAGAATATTCTGACCTGAACGGTAATTCTCAGTCATGACAATAATTTTAACTTCTTCGTATTTATTATTGAAATCTTTAATATTAGAAATATCAGCACCTTGGAAACGATATATAGCTTGATCATCATCTCCTACTACCATGATATTGGGCTTTCCTTCATTTACATAATTATCAGCCAAAAGACGGACAAGCTTTATCTGAGCATCATTCGTATCTTGAAATTCATCAACCATTATTGATAAGAATTGTTCTTGAAGTTCAGCTTTTAAATTCTCATTTTCTTTTATTGCTTTAATCACTTCGAGAATCATATCATCGTAATCAAAGTAACCATCTTCATTTAATTTATTTTTATACTGCTTATAAATAGATGAAAGATTTTCCAACTTCTCTTGAGATTCACAAGATTTTAATGTGATATTTTCATTTGTACCAGTTGTATATTTCTTTTTCCATTCCCCTATCAAGCTAGTATTATTCTCACTTTCAGATATTTCTAGAGCTTTCTTTAAAGAAGAAATAAAATATACAGATATAGGCTTAAAATAATTCTCAGGAAATGAAGATACATCTATCTTCTCCCACATTTCAATAAGGTGCTTTATTTTAGGGAAAATTTTGACTGATAATCTATCTCTAAATATTTCACTTATCGATTGATTTATTTGATTTAAAATAATTTTATTATGAGAAATTATAGAGTCAAATTCTTCTGGTGATAGACCAGCCTTTTTTATTTGAGAAATTCTAGATAATATATCTTTCAAAAAGACGTAGCCTTCGCTCGGGTGAAAACTAGAAAATGAATTTTTATGATCTAATGATTTTAGAATATTAGTCATTATTTCCCTCTGGACTAATTCATCTGCAGGAGAGAGACTTGCATAATTGAAAAAATATTCAGGATAACGATTAATTATATGAGTTCCAAAAGCATGAAAAGTAAAAATATTCACTTTGTAAGCATCTACTCCCATCATTTTCTTTAGACGATTGAGCATATTAATAGCTCCTGCCTCAGTGAAAGTTAGACATAAAATACCATTTGGAGGAATATCTGTTTTCTGTAAAATATTCACAACTCTTAAAGAAAGTATTTGAGTTTTACCACTTCCAGGACCAGCAATAACCATAACAGGACCATCATATGTATCAACTGCTTCTTTCTGAGCTTTATTTAAATTATGGTAAGCTTCTTCAAATTTAGGATTAATCATAATTGTAATTATATCATTAATAAATGATAGTCTCTATTGAAATATCACCGCTAAACCATTCATTTGCAAATTTATCAAAAATCTTATTTTCCTTTGTTGTCAGGATATAAAGCCTACTTTCTTTAGAGAAAAAAGCTTCTCTATCTTTAAACTCAATAAAATAGTCTGATAGATATTTAGGGATTAAGTCCTCTTGATAAACCCAATCACTTATATTTGGGAAAATAGACTCAAAATCATTCCGAACAATTCCATAATGAGTACACAGTAGTGCCCCTTTCTTTATATTAACACCAACAGAATCTCTAAATGACTTTATGTATGAATAAGTATCACCACCATTTTCAATTAAGTATGCAAGTTTTGGTAATGGAATTTTAATATAATTTTTTACATTCTCGCTTAGAAATTTTTCATAGACTTCTGATTGACACGTCCTAGGTGTAGCAAAAATCACCATAGGCAAATCCTTATCTAAAGATTCCACTGTGGGTCTAACTATACCAAAAAGAATACAACCAAAATATTTATTATCTTTCCAGTTACGTAGCCTATCATAAATAGTTGAACTGATAGTATTACAAGCCAAGATAACTCCCTTACATTTCTTCACACCATAAAGATAATCAAGAGCTTCTGTCGCTATTTGGAAAAGTTCATCAGGTGTTTTCTCTCCAAAAGGAGCATTCTTTTGATCACCAAGAAAAATATAATCATAATTTCCAAGCTTATCTTTTAAGTGTTTAAGCATCCAAAGACCCCCTAGTCCTGAATCAAAAATACCCATACTTCCTTTGTTCATATGGGTATTCTAACATATATTATTTTTGTAGATAAGCAAATAACCCCATGCGTTAGGTCTCCATGCGTTAGGTCTTGCCTAACGCAGAACTTAACCATTCTAAAATTTCTTTAATAAATAATGATTTTACGGGAAAATATTTCGGGAAATCATTTACGTTCAATATTTTTTTCTGAATTCTATTTTTTTTCAAAAAATCTTGATAACTTGAATAAATATAACTACTTAAAAATTTTAAAGATTCTTTTTTATTTTTAATTCCCTCTTTTTTCCAATCTTTTTGTATTAATTTTATTGGATTCAAATGAATATAAGAAAATAAATATTTCATTTGAGTATCATTATCAACATGGACAGACTTAAACTTACCTTCAAATAATCCTCCTGTATGATCATACTTCTTATTGTAATACATAACATAGGCTGTAGATAATTTCTGCATAAACTTACTTATACCACCTTCAACTTTTTCTGTAATTAATAAATGAAAATGATTTGGCATTAGACAGTAAGCACCGACACTTACTATTGTATTTTTTATATCTAATTCATATACATTAAAATTGAAAATTCTATTCAAATCATATAAATTAAAATTTTCACTTGTATTTGATATATAGAGCAAAGAAATAAACCTTAAATAATCTTCTTCATCGTGAAAAATTTCTTGCTTACTATTCCCCCTATTATACAAATGATAATATTCTCCTTTATTAAATCTAGCATTCCTCAGAGACATAATTATATTATATATTTTGAATCTGCGTTAGGCAAGACCTAACGCAGAAGACCTAACGCAGATTATTTCTGGAGATAAGCTAGCCAGTAATCGCGCTTGTAGATGCGATTATTAAAAGTTGTATAACTTGTTTTCTTTTCTAAATGCAAAATTTTAAAATATTGGCTATACATTTTCACGAAGTCATTCCGAGAAAAAACTCTTTCTGTTAGTCCTATTTCTTTTATTATATAAGTATCATATTCTCTACCTGGACTTGTTTTCAATAAGTTCTTTACATTTTTATTTCCATCTTTGGCTAATGCTCGGACAAAGATATAACCACCTTCAAAGCCAGATCCACTCTTTTTTAAAATACGATTCATTTCTTTCAAATAAATATCTCTCCCTCTTTCATCAAGTGAATTTGATGAAGTTACATCTAAAATGATATCTATAGAATTATCTTCTATATCATACTTTTCTCCAATATCCCCTTGCCTGTAATCAACATCTACTCCCATATCTTTCGAACGATCCCTAGCTAGAGTAATTGCTTTCCTTGAAATCTCTATACCAATAACTTTATTCCCAATATTTGCTAAATAATTTGAATTTCTGCCTGTGCCAGAACCAAGATCAAGGACAGCTTTACCTTCAATTTTATACTTCTGTTCCTTTTTAAGAAATTTAAAAAACCGTAAAGTATCACTCTGTGGATCTTCTTTCCCAGTTACTAATTTAGGATTCTTATATTCCCTATCCCATGCATTACCCTGATGTGTCATAATTTATATTTTAAATATTAAGTATTTTATTCTTAGAAAATTTAAATGAAAAAATAATTGCAAGTATTAAAACAATAAAACCTAAACAATAAAAAACCGAAGACACTTGATCTGTATATTTTAATATATTAAAAGAAGATAAAATATAATTCCAATCATGGTATACATTATCTCCTCCTAAAAGTGGTAACTCCATTTTCATCGCATCTCCTGCATAAACTGAAATATTGAATAAATTTTGACTTAACCAGAATAAGAGCAAAGAGGATGAAAAATATTCTTCATTTTTATAAAAATATAATGAAAATATAATAGGAATTAGTAACTGCATAAGAGTACCACCTAATACATGAACAGTCTCACCAAAAAAACTAAATATTACATGACCTGCTTCGTGAAAAATAAGATTTATATTATCTACTAAATGCCAATCAGAAAGATTAAATAAATAATAAAACATATATAAAGTAACAATTATTACAATTATAATTTTTGTTAGATTTACTGATTTATTTTTAAATAAAAAATTGTTCAATTTGTTTATAAAATAATTTTATCATAAAAATGGTATGATCTACTATTTTTATTTATTAAAGAGTTTCTACCATAATCATATTTGTTGGACCACCTTTCTTATCCCACTGAGAACAAGTAGCTATAACAACCTTATCTCCCTTGCTAGCAATTTTTTCTTTAATACAAAAATCTCTGACAGATTTAAATACTTCTTTATCAAGTGCGGTACTATAATTTTCAACTTTAAGCGGCAAGCAACCGAATGAAGCATTTAACTGACGGAAAGTTATTTCTTCTGAAGTAACAGCTATTATAAATGGAACTGGTTTATAACGAGATATCATCCTCGCAGTAAAGCCAGTCTTGGTTAAAGCTATTATAGCCTTAGCTCCTATGTTATGAGCTGTTTTTACTATAGAACCTGTTATAGAATCTGTAACTCCAATATCTCCTTTTTGGTCTAGATGAGAAATCTCCCTTTCTGGAAAATTAGACTCTATATCTAAGGCAACTTTTGTCATAATTTTAACCGCTTCTATAGGATAGTCACCTAATGTAGTTTCTTCTGAAAGCATAATTGCATCAGTACCATCAATAATTGCATTGGCTATATCTGAAACTTCTGCTCGAGTAGGGACAGGACTCTTAATCATTGATTCAAGCATCTGAGTAGCGGTGATAACAATTTTACCAGCATCATTACATTTCTTTATAAGCATTTTTTGAATCATGGGAACTTTCTCAGCAGGGACTTCTATAGCTAAATCACCACGAGCAACCATTAAACCATCGCAAAGTTCTAGTATAGCATCTATGTTATTAACTGCTTGAGGAGTTTCTATTTTTGCTATTATTTTTGATTTAGACTTTTTCTTATTTAATATTTCACGCAATTCTACTACATCTTCTGGCTTACGTACAAAAGAAAAAGCAAAAAAATCTACTTTATTCTTAATACCAAATTCAATATCTTTTTTATCTTTATCAGTCAAAGAGCTAACAGAAATATCAGAATCTGGAAGATTAACACCACGACGCCCTTTAGTCTCTCCACCAACTAAAATTTTACATAAAACTTTATTACCATTGATGCTAATAACTTCAAATTTCTTTTTTCCATCATCTACCATTATCTTATCTCCTTTCTTCACTTCTTTAGCAAACATAGGATAATTAATGGAGACGTTCTTTTCATCTCCTATAATCTTTTCTGTCGTAATAGTTATTGTATCACCAGCTTTAAGTAAAACTCTTTCTTGATAAAATTCTCCGAGTCTAATTTTAGGTCCAGATAAATCTTGCATAATAGCACCAGATATACCAGTTAAAACAATCGCTTTTCTAAAATTATTAACTTTTTCTTGGTGTTCATTAAAATCTCCATGAGAAAAATTTAATCTTACGATATTCATACCCTCCTTAAGAAGCTTTGATAGCATTTCTACGGATGTCGTTACTGGTCCTATAGTTGCTACAATTTTTGTTTTTTTAATCATAAATATATTTTTATCTAATAAAATTAATACAAAGAAACCCTACAAAGTAGATAATAAGGTTAAATTAATTAACGCTATTATAGCATAAAATCATATAATTTCAAATTGAATTTTAAATATATAAATGCAAAAATTTAACCTAAATGTTATAGTTTATAAGTTAATAAATTATTTTATACCCGATATAACATTACTTTTTAAATTACTAGTAGAATTTGCATGGTTAGGAAACTGGCTATTTTTTGTTCTAGCATTTATCGAATCTGCTCCTATCGTCGGAATTTTTATTCCAGGAGCAACTCTTATATCAGTTGGTGGATTCTTGGCATCACAAGGCTATCTGGATACTTGGAGCCTAGTCATATTCGCTACCCTGGGAGCAATAATAGGAGATTTTTTCAGCTACTCACTAGGACGATGGGGAGGAAATTTCATCAAAAGAAAAAAAATAATAAACCTTAAACTATTACATCATGGAGAAAAATTCTTTAATAAATATGGGGACAAAAGCATACTCTGGGGAAGATTTTTTGGACCAATAAGAGCTATTATCCCATTTATAGCTGGACTATCAAAAATGGAAAGAGGTTCGTTTATTCTCTGGAATATTGTAAGTGGAATAAGTTGGGCACTATTAAATGTATTTGCTGGTTACTTCTCTGGATCTCTAATAGTAACTATTATTAGAAAATGGACCGGTAAGTTGAGCTTAGTACTCATAATTATTCTTACTATAACTTTATTCTATGTTCTTATTAAAAAACGTGGATTATCTATTAAATCTTCATTCCATAAAAATAGTCTGATCTTTAAAGAATTTTTACATAAAAGAAAATGGTTTATTAAATTAAGTAAAAAATATAAAATTATACCTGACTTTTTTAAAGAAGATAAATACGCAAACGAAAAATTATTTGGTAGTTTAATAATTTTTTCATTTCTTATTATAATCTATTTACTAATTATAATATTAGATATATTTTAGAAAAAAAATATATTTATT
>CAIYVW010000050.1 GCA_903929735.1 uncultured bacterium | reverse complement strand
GAAGCCTTTTGAGCGACCTGTCATCTTATCCATAATAATGGTTGCTGAAGCGACAGCTCCTGCAGCACTGAAATGAGCTTTAAGCTCATCATTGGTAGTCTTATAAGGAAGACCACCTACATACAACTTTTTTGCCATATATGACAATGTGCTTCTCATAGCGATACTTTCATATCCACTAATCGAAGAAAACTAATTTATAAATGTAATCGCGAAGCTGATTTCATTTACATACCTCAATGTTTAACACACGAAGAATGAAACTAATACCAAAACATAAGCTAACTACTGGACGGAATTATAACAGATATGGTTTGATATAGCAAGCTTCTTAATTGTATATTTATCGATATATACATCAGGTTGGAACAATAAAAAGATGGGTAATAATATATACCCATCTTTAAAATTTTTACTTAAATATCTTTTTAAATTTAAGTATTGCTAAACCTCCTAATACTAAGACAATTATTCCTAACATCTGAAGGCAAAATAGGAGGCTGTAAGTTTTCAAAAGAATACCGAATGAACGAAGTGCAATAAATTGAGCAAAGCCAGAAACAGCAGACTGGATTGAAAGCACGGTAGCCCTGTTCTCTCTGTCTAAGTGTCTGTTCATAAATTCTCCGAAAAATGGAACCATAAACCCACGAGCAACATTTTGGAAAAGTACCATCCCTACACAAAATACGGAAGGTATGGAACTCATTACTAGTATAGGTATAGCGATCAATAATATTAATAATATCATTATGTTTTGATCGCTCACTTTTTCACTAATGTAGCTTGCCTTTTTACTAAAAAACCAAGCGACAATGTTTAATGCAAAGAAGACTATACCATAAAACTTTAGATCAAGTCTGACAAACTCAAAATATGGATTATAAGTAAAGAACCAGACCTTCGAAGTAACCCCTATCAGAGTTACAAAGAATATAATCCATTTTACCTTTTTGTGATTTGATACAAAAAGTATACTTACCTTCATCACATCTATCTGTTCTCTGTGAGTATATTTTCTGTTTCTTGATCTTTCTTTAAAAAAGAAAACAGCGATTGTAGAAAATACAACACCAGGAATAGATAAGATTATCGGTAATCGAATGTAATATTCAGCTAAATATCCAACGAAAATTGAACAAATAGCTGTTATAAGTAGTCGATTACCAATAGCACTTCCCTCGATTTTTTTGTATTCATTTTCTCTTCCTAATGATTTAAGTGAATCATAAAGAAATGCAGAATCTGCACCAGAACACATCGAGAAGCCAATCATCCATACAATATTCGCTATCCATGAACTCATTGGTGAGTAAATTCGAGAAAATAAAATAATACTAGCCGAAAGAAAAACTGAGCCAATTAAGACTGTTATTTTTCTGCCATAGATGTCAGCTAACGCTCCCATAGGAATTTGTAAAAAAATTGTTCCCACTAAAACGATAGATTCCATAAAATAGATTTCCGATAATTTCATATGTCCTAAATTTATAAGACATGAAATCAGAATTGGTCCCCACATGAGTGGTTCTCCAAATGATTTGTACCACTTGTACAGTTGCACATTACGTAAAGCATCTTTCTCATTCATAATTTTTTTCTCCTATTATTAAATTGTTAAAGAACTAATTCGTTTGATGCTAAATAAAAAAATATCTCGCTTTCTATTTAGCCGAGATATTTTTAAGACTTATTACAATTAAATTGTTTAATAGTTTCAGTTTGAATTAGAAATGTCGCGGCTAAATATAAAGTTGTTTGCGTACCCGTAAGATACGGTGAATCCGACCATCGGTGAGATGGCTAAGATATCTATATTTAGTTTGTGACACTTTTTGCTCATGAGTATATAATAGCACAGATATGCAATAGTGTAAATATATGTAATGTACTAACATTAATAAACACTATTCTATAAGGATAAAATAGTGTTTATTAATGGATTTATATTATTCTTCCTCTTCTGCTTCCCCTACTGTTCCAGATGATAATGCTTCTATTATTTTATTTATATTACCTTCCATAATTCCTGGAATATTGGACCAATTTTGGCGAATGCGGTGGTCAGTCACTCGGTCTTGGGGGAAATTATAGGTCCGAATTTTTTCACTCCTATCAGCGGTTCCGATTTGATTCTTGCGATCAGCTGAATATTTACTCGCCTCTTTTTCTTCTTCCATTAATTGAATTTTTGATTGTAAGACAACCATGGCTTGCTCACGGTTGGCTAACTGTGAGCGCTCAGTTGTACAGCGGACATCAATACCTGTTGGTTTATGAATAAGTCTAACTGCTGTTTCAACTTTGTTAACATTTTGGCCGCCAGCTCCACCAGAGCGTGAGTATTCAATTTCTAAATCAGCTGGATTAATTTCAAATTTAACTTTTTTCCTAATTGGTAAAATAGCCACAGAGGCAGTAGAAGTATGAATCCGGCCATTCTTTTCAGTCGCTGGAATTCGCTGGACACGGTGAACGCCAGTCTCATACCGAAGAAGTTTGTAGACATCTTTACCTCGAACTTCAAAGGAAGCTTCCTTATAACCCCCAGCTGATGAAGTTGATTCATTTAAAATTTTCCAAGCCCAACGATTGTGTTCAGCAAATCTTTCATACATATGAGCTAATTCCCAAGCGAAAAGTGAAGCTTCATCTCCTCCTGCTCCGGCTCTAACTTCTAGAACAATTTCATTAGGGAATTCTTCATCTTCCTTTTCAGATTTAATCATTTCTTCAATTTGACGTTCAATGGCTTCTTTTTGAAACTTAATATTTTGAATTTCTTCTTCAGCTAAATCTTTAAGACTTCCATCTAGACTTACCATTTCATTTACTTTTTCTTCTTCGCTCAAAAGACGCTCGTATTCATTTGCGAAATAGCTTGTCTTATGATCTTTCTTAAGTTGTTCTAAATCTAAATTCATATAATATTTGTATTATATACTAAAAAAGATAAAAAGCTCCGTTAAAGAGCCTTTTATCTTTTTAAATAATTTATTTCTTTGTTTTTCCAGATGCTGCTGCACGTTTCTTGAAGCGATCAACACGTCCTGCTGTATCTAATACTTTTTCATTTCCAGTATAGAAAGGATGACATTGACTACATATTTCAACATTTATTTTTTCCATTGTAGATCCTACGGGAAAAGTTGCTCCGCAGGCGCAGGTGACAACTGAAGCACTGTTATATTTTGGATGTATATTTTTCTTCATGATTTGGCTATAATATCACGATATTATTAGTTTTGCAATGGGTCTATATACTTAGTTTGTATATTTGTAGCTTTTTTCATTACAGAATCACCATAAAAGCTATTATTGGGTTTTTTGCTATCACATTTACGGCCAGAATAATACTTACAAGCTGCATTTCTTTCTCCGGTATAGCTATTATTTGCCGCTCCTAAATCTGTTAGATATATAGCAGAAGCCATAAATGCATCTTTTGCATACCATGGATCTGGAGTTTTTATACCTAAAAGATTAGAGATACGATTCTTAAGTAACTGCCAAGTAGAAGGGATAAACTGAGCAGGTCCCATAGCCCCACCATATCCTGATCCACCTATAGGACAAGATACTAGAGTTTTATAAGGGTCACGTCCTACAGATGTAGTAATATCAAAAAATGGCTTAATATCACGACTTGGTTTCATAACATTATTGAATACTTTCCCACTTTTTGAACTTACTCCAGATCCAGTATCCATATTCGTAACATAACAAGAACCTTGATCTGTACCTAAATTACTTTCTTGAGTAAGGATTGCTAGTAAGAAAGCAGGTCTTATTCCAGTCTTTGTCTCAGCTACTTTTGCGTATTCATAAGCTTTTTCAAAAGGAATAGCTGATACATCACGAAGATTAAATAACATGGAAAGAATTTCAGACCGACGTTTTGCTTTCTCATCTAGTAATTTTTGATATGCTTGTTCTTTATTTTTACTAATAGATAATAACTGCTGTTTCTCTTTTTCATTATTTTCGACTTGTTTTTGAATATTTTCAAGTTGAACTTTTGTGTCTACTACTTTATTTTTTTCTTGTTCAAGTTGAGTTTTTTCTGTTTCAGTTTCTGTTTTAACACCTTTTATTTCATCAACAGACTTTTTGATTTCTTTTTTAATAGAAGAAAATGCATCTATATCACTGTATGTATCAGAGATGGAATCTTGTGATAATAGTATAGACATGAAAGATTTTTCATCTATTTCCCTGTCCTTTCTTATCAATTGAGATAAAGATTCCTTAATATCACCTATCTTTAGATTTAAAACGTTAATTGTTTTACTTTTTTCTATTATTTCTCCACCCAACTTTTTAATAACTAAATTTTTAGATTTAATATCTAATTTAGCTTTTTTAATTTGAGTTGTAAGTATAGAAATATCTCTAGATAAAGATACTGATTGACCTTTTTGAGAAGAAAGTTCTTGTTGTTTTTGAGCAATTTCTTTTTCTAGATTAGATAGTTCAGATTCTAGTCTAGCTCTATCTGCTTGAGCATTTTCTAGCTCTTGGCTGGCATAAACTTTAGAAATTAAGGGTGTAAAATTACTGAAAGTTAAAGTAAATATAAAAATTAAAGAAAAAAAGTATAGAATATATCGATTCATGTCTCTATTATAGCATAAATCCCCTCTAGCCAAAGCTAGAAGGGATTTATTTAAAATATTTATTATTCTTTTATTATTTCTTCATCTTTCTTTCCTTTCTTTTCTACTTCAATAGCAGATAAGTCTACTGTAACTTCTTCTTTTTCTTCTTTTGCGGCTGCTACAAGAGCAACAACTTCATCACCATCTGTTACTAGAGTTACGCCTTTAGGAAGTTTAATATCTTTAACATGAATCTGATCTTCTAAAGTTGCTATGCTTGTAACGTCAACTTCAATATTATGAGGAAGATCTTTAGGAAGAGCTTCTATTTCTATTTCATGCAAGACTTTAACTAAAGTTCCAAGGCCATCTTTTTCTGCCTTTGCTAGTCCGATGAATTCAAGAGGAATAGCGACTTCTACTGGCTTATTCATATCAACAGCTAAGAAGTCTATATGTATAGGAAATCCTTTAACTGGGTCTGACTGTACTTCATGAATAAGAACATCAATTTTTGTTGATTTTTCTTTCTCTGTTGCGCCTGCAATTTCAAGTACTATTGTACTTGTCTCACCGGCTATTTTTAATGTTTTAACGAAGGCTGTGCTCAAAACGGAAACAAGAGTGTTTTCCACTTGAGCGCCATAGACGACTGCTGGAATCATACCGTTAGATCGTACGATTGAAAGCTTATCTGTCTTACTTCGCTTTGTTGCGGTTAATATATTCATGAGATTGATAATAACACTAAAAAGCTTCTTTTGCAAGATAATTTTTTAATATGAGTTTAATCCTTATTTAAAGATTGTTAAATAGTTTTAAACGATTATACACAACAGCTTCTATAGCATCTACTCCTCCTTTTAAGAATTTATATGGAGCAACTTCGTTTGGATTTTCTGATAAGAATTTCTGTAGAGCTTCTTTGTATGCCACTCGTATTTCAGTGTTTATATGAATGATATTAATTCCTGCTTTAATTGCAGCCGTAAAGTCTACATCAGCAATTCCTGAACCACCATGAAGAACCAAAGGAACATTACAAGCTTCTTTGATTTGTTTTATCCTTTCAATATCTAATCTTGGATTGCCACCTTTGACCATACCGTGGACATTCCCTACTGATGGTGCAAGAAGATTAATTCCAGTTTGTTCTACAAAATATTTTGCATCTTCTGGCTTTGTCATTGTTGCAACACTCACTCCATCAGGTATAGACTCTAAAAGTTTTGATGACTGACCTATAAAACCAAGTTCTGCTTCTATTAAAATACCTCTTCCTTCTTTTTTACCTAATTCAAGTGCGTATTCCACACACTTTTTTGTAAGGGCTATATTTTCTTCAAGTGGTAGTTTTACAGCATCTATAATTGCAGCATTATATCCTGCTTCTAGAGCTTTTTTTACTGATTCAAAACTATAATGATGATCTGCATTTAAGAATATAGGATAATTATCTTTCTCTCTTATTTCTTTTATTAGGACTGCTACTTCCTCTATTCCTATAAATTCTTCTTCTCCTTCAGATACTCCTATTATTACTGGTACATTTAATTTTTTGGCTGCGTTGTAAATTCCATGCAATGCTTCTATATTTGAAATATTAAAATGTCCGATAGCTACACCTTTATCACTTGCTTCTTTTATATAATCTTTTAAATTTTTCATCTTCATATTATATCATAATATGTTATAATAATTCGATATGGAGAAACAAATAGAATTTCTAGCTATAGGAGATATAGCAACTGAGCCTTTTATAAGAATTACAGACGCTGAAGCAAACTGTGATCTTCAGGGAGAACACTGCAAGATATGTTTTCGTTTTGGAGAAAAGGTACCCTATGAATCAGCTCTAGTCTGCAATGCTGTCGGAAATAGTCCCAATGTAGCTGTTGGTGTAAGAAAGCTAGGTATTAATTCTAGTCTTATTTCGTATGTCGGAGATGATTTAGTAGGTAGACAAAACATAGAATCTTTAATGAAAGATAATGTTAACGTAGATTATATGAAAATTGTTCCAGGTATGGAGTCTAACTATCATTATGTTCTTTGGTACGCTAGTGAAAGAACTATTTTAGTTAAACATACTGAATTCCCTTATTCATTCTCACAGGATGTACCAGAAGCAAAATGGGTTTACTTATCTTCTCTTGCTTCAAATTCTACAGACTATCATAAAGAAATTCTAGAATATTTAATTAAATTTCCTGATACTAAACTAGCATTGCAACCTGGAACATTTCAGATTAAACTAGGTCTAGAGGTTTTAAAAGAAATATATGAAAGAACAGAAATTCTTTTCTGTAATTTTGTAGAGGCTCAGAGAATTCTTGAGACAGAAGAAGTTGATAAAGTTAAACTTATAACCTCTCTTCATTCTTTGGGACCTAAAAATATAGTTATGACTGATGGTCTTAAGGGTGCTTATGCTTATGACGGATCGAATGTATGGTTTGTGCCAGTTTACTCAACTGATGCTTATGAATCTACAGGTGCTGGAGATGCTTTTGCTAGTGCTATGCTATCTGCATTAATTCTAGAAAAAGATTTACAGGAAGCTTTAAAATGGGGGCCTATAAATTCTATGTCAGTGGTATCAGAAATAGGGGCACAGAAAGGTCTTCTTTCTAGAGAAAAATTAGAAGATTATTTAAGTAATGCACCTGAATCTTATAAAGTAAT
Organism: uncultured bacterium; assembly: GCA_903929735.1. Lineage (GTDB taxonomy): Bacteria > Patescibacteriota > Minisyncoccia > Phycocordibacterales > UBA9973 > UBA8515. The sequence continues at coordinate 21,352 of CAIYVW010000050.1, read as the reverse complement.
TAAAATTATTTAATATGAAAAATTCTTTTGAAAAATTCAAAGTTGAAAATATAAATGAAGATAAAGTAAATAAAGTAGAGATTCAAGCTTTTGTAAATAAAGAAGCGTTACCTGAAAGTCAGTTAAATCAGATTAATATTATAGATAACAAAATAAAGGATGTAAAACAGCAAATTCTAAATATGGATTATACAGGAGAATTTGGTTCTGATTATATAAATTCAAAAAAAAGTTTAAAACTAGAAGATGAGTTATTAGATTTAGATGATCAAAAAAAATCAATAATAAAAAGTAATTAAAATAAAAATCTCTTAATAAAATTATTAAGAGATTTTTATTATTTAACTATTGTTCTATAAACTGATTCTATTATACTATCGGTATCTAATTGGTAGTTTTTATATAGCTCTTCTGGAGTTCCAGATTGACCAAATTCATCTTTAATACCTAGAAATTTTATTCGAGTAGGGTAAAATTGTGCTAAACATTCAGCTACAGAACTACCCATACCACCGTATACTTGATGGTCTTCTATTGTGACGATGTTTTTAGTTTCTTTTGCAAGAGATATTATAGCTTCTTTATCTAGAGGTTTAATAGTTGAAAGATTCATAACTTTTATATTAATACCTTTATCTTCAAGTTTTTTTGCTGCTATTATCGCACTATATAATATAGGACCAGTAGCTATTATTCCTACTTGAGCCAAACCTGATTCAGGTTGAAATACAATATTTGCTTTTCCTATTTCAAATGGCGTATCTTCGGTTGTAATAATAGGAGTATTATTCCTTGCACATCTTAGATATGTAGGATCTTTAGTTTTAGATATCGTTATAGTTGCCTTTTTTGCTTCTATAGCATCACATGGAGATATAACTACCATACGAGGTAAAACCCTAGTTAATGCTATGTCTTCTAAAGCTTGATGACTTCCCCCATCTGGCCCAACTGATAAACCAGCATGAGTTCCTACTATTTTTACAGGTTGATTATTATAACAGACATTAGTACGAATTTGTTCCCAATTTCTTCCTGGATTAAAAATAGAATAAGAAGAAATAAAAGGAATTTTACCCATGGAAGCCATTCCGCTGGCTACACCTACTAAATTCTGTTCTGCTATACCTACTTCTATAAATCGATCAGAAAATTTATCAGCAAAAATATTCATTTTTGTAGATTCTATAAGATCAGCACAGAGGCCTACTATATTTTCATTTTCAATGCCAGCAAGGAGTAATCCTTCCCCAAAACCTTCACGAGTTGATTTCTTCTCTACCTCAGAATTAAAAACTTTTGTATTTAATTTTAATGATTGATTTAACATATTATTTTAATTTATCTCCTAATATATTTAATTCATTGATAGCCATTTCCATTTCTTCTTTGTTTGGAGTTTTACCATGCCATTTATAATTACCTTCCCATTCTTTTACACCCTTACTAGGAATAGTTTTGGCGATAATAACTGAAGGTTTATTCTTTTCATTTTTGGAATTATAAATTGCATTATTTATTTCTCTCATTGAGTTTCCATTAATTTGCATAACATTGAGATCAAAAGATTTAAATTTAGAAACTAAATCTCCTAAAGGCATAATTATTTCAGTACTTCCATCTAGCTGAATAAAGTTTCTATCTACTATTATAATTAAATTATCCAACTTTTCTTTAGAAGCCAGCATAATAGCTTCCCAATTTTGTCCTTCATTAAGTTCTCCGTCACCAACAATACAGTAAATGATTCTGTCTACCCCCCTTTCCATTTTAGAGGCTATAGCCATACCAACAGCTTGAGATAAACCTTCTCCTAAAGGTCCTGATGAAGTCTCTAGAATAGATAAAAAGTTTCTATGAGGGTGACCCTGTAGTCGAGAACCAAATTTACGTAAAGTTTTTAGTTCATCTATTTTAAAATAACCTGCGTGAGCCATAGTGGCATATAAAACAGGACAAATGTGGCCATTTGAAAGTACTAACCTATCTCTTTCTGCCCACGTAGGATTTTCAGGTTTATGGTTCAGAGCATTAAAATATAAAAAAGTAAAAATATCAGTCATACCTAAAGCACCTGCAGTATGCCCAGAAGAAGCTTCATAAAGCATTTCTATTATACTTTTACGAATACCATTTGCTTTTATTTCTAATTCTTTTATTTTATTTTCTGATATAGTTTCCATTATGTTTTAAACAAAAAAATTATTTATAGATTTTCTAAATATGACATTGTTTCTCTTACATCAAAGCTTTTCATTAAAGCACTTCCTACTACTAATCTATTTGCTCCTGCTTCTACTAATAAAGGAGCAGTTTCTTCATTTACACTTCCATCTATACTTATTATAATATCAGGATATTTATATTTTAAATCTTTTATTTGACCTATAACTCTTTCATCAAATGATTCTCCTTGATAACCAATATGAGCTATACCCATACATTGTACGAAATCTATTGAATTTATAAAAGGAAATATTTTTTCTATTAGAGTATTAGTATTTATAGCTATTCCTATTTCTAGAGTTTCTCGTGTATAGGGATCTATTGAATCTATAAAATCTTTGAGATCTTTCTCATTCTCTGCTTCTAAATGAAAAATTAATCTTCTTGCTCCGAGACGCACAAAAAAGTCGAATAGTTTTATTGCATCTTTTACCATTAAATCAAATTCAAAATCTAAATCTTCCCAGTAAGGTAATCCCTCTTCCTCTTCTAAAATTTTTGAGGTACTTTCAATATCATCTCTATTCATAGGCCATGATTGAGAGTCAACAAACTTACCATCACAAATATCAATTTGAACCAAATGAGTAATGTTTACAACATTGGCTATTTTTTGTCTTAAATCATTAATATCTTTTGCTAAAACAGCTGGTATTACTTCAGTCATAATTTAATTTTTTTGTTCTATTTTATTTATTCTTCTAATATGTCTTTCTTCTTCTGAAAAAGGAGTTTGTATAAATATTTTAACCGCTTCTTTAGCTTCATCTTCTTTTATAAAACGAGCACCTAGAGAAAGTATGTTTGCATTATTGTGCTCTCTACCAAGTTTAACTATATCTAGATTACCTCCATAGTATTCAACAGCACGAATTCCTTGCACTTTATTAGCTGTTATTTCTTCTCCTTCTCCACTGCCTCCTAATATTATTCCAAAATTATCAGAATCAATAGTAACCGCTTCAGCTACTGGTATTATAAAGTCAGGATAGTCATCTTCACTATCAAATTCATATGCTCCTTTATCTTCTACTTCATAGCCTAAAGTTACTAAATATTTTTTTAATATTTCTTTAAGTTTGTATCCGGCATGATCACTTCCAATATAAATCATATGAAATATTATAACATTTAATTAAATTATATTATAATCATTACATGACAGATTTCTATAAATATCATGGTACAGGAAATGATTTTATTATGATGAATAATCTAGATCAAGCTATTACTCTTTCACCTGAGTTGATTAAAAAATATTGCGATCGTCATTTCGGTATTGGAGCTGATGGTATTATTCTGCTTGAATCATCTTCTACAGCTGACTGTTTTATGAACTACTATAATTCTGATGGAACACTAGCAGAGATGTGTGGTAATGGAGTTAGGTGTACAGCTCAATTTTATCTAGAGCAAACTAAATTAAACTTAAAAGAATTAAATATAGAAACGAGGGCTGGCGTAAAGAATATTAAAGTTAATAATGATGATACTTATTCTGTAAATATAGGGGCACCTACTTTTGAAAGTCCCGACTTTCCTTCTCAGTCAATAAATTTAGAAGGTTTCGACTTTAATTGTGTGTCTATGGGTAACCCTCATGCTGTAGCACTCGTTTCGAATTTAAATGAAATTAATTTAAAAAATGTAGGGCCAAAAATAGAAAATAATGAAAATTTTCCAAACAAAATAAATGTTGAATTTGTAGAAAAAATAATGGATGATTATTTTAGAGTAAAAGTCTGGGAGCGAGGTTGTGGAGTGACTCTAGCTTGTGGCACTGGCGCTTGCGCTGTGTATGCAATATTAAACTGCGTTAGGCAAGACCTAACGCAAAGGCAACTCAGTCTTAAGCGTAGCTTAGAACTGGAGGAAATAACACTTGAATTCCCCGGTGGAAAACTTTATTTGTCACAAAATAGCGAAGGGCAAATTATGCTTCGTGGACCGGCTACTTTTGTATTTGAAGGAAAAATTGAATAAAAATATAACCTCACAAACGTGTGAGGTTATATTTTTATTATTTATTTAATACTTTTTCCTGTTTTGATTACGTGATCTACAAGTGTATATGTATACCCCATTTCGTTGTCATACCATCCGAGGACTTTTACGAGGTTACCTCCAACGACGCGAGTCATCTCAAGGTCAGCAATACAAGCGTGACTTTCTCCTAGAATATCTGAAGATACTAGGTTATCTTCTGTTACAGTGAAAAGTTTATGCCAACGAGGACCCTCTGATGCCTTCTTCATTATCTCATTTACTTCTTCTTTGGTAGTGTCTCTCTTGGCTATAAATGTTACATCTACTATAGATCCTGCTGGAACTGGAACGCGTATAGATATACCATCAAAGAGTCCTTTCAGTACTGGGAAGGCTTCTGTGACTGCAATTGCGGCTCCTGTAGAGCTAGGAATGATGTTCTGAGCAGCTGCACGGCCTTCACGTAGGTCTTTCTTGCTAGGGCCATCTACTAGAGCTTGAGTAGCCGTATATCCATGTACAGTATTTAAAATTGCTTTATCTATCCCTATAGCTTCGTGCATTATAGCAATAAGAGGACTAGCGGCATTTGTCGTACAAGATGCATTTGAAGTTATATCACAAGTACCGAATTTATCTTCATTTACACCAAGAAGAATAGTTGCCCCTGGTGTTGTGCTCTCGGCTCCTTTAGATGGAGCACTGATAACTACCTTTTTTGCACCTTGATCTAAGTGGAATTTTGCTTTATCAAAGGATGTAAATAGTCCTGTTGATTCAACCACTACATCTATATTCAAATCTTTCCAAGGTAATTTAGTTGTATCTTTTTCTGAAATATATTTTATGATTTTACCATCTATTACAAGATCAGTACCTTCTGCTTCTATCTTATGATCCCAATTTCTGTAGACTGTATCATGACGAAGTAAATAAGAAAGGCTGGCGATTGAGCCCAAGTCATTAATAGCCACAACTTCTATGTCATCTCTTCCCCAAGTAATTTTCAAAAATGCTCGACCAATTCTACCAAAACCATTAATTGCTACACGAATTTTTTTATCCATAAAAATATTTAATAAATTATATATAAGCATTATATCGTAATGACTAATTTAAACAAAGTATTTGACAAATAAATATTTTATGATATTGTTTATATAAACTTTTAAATTTATTAGTCATGGAGAACAAACAAGAAATTGGCATTGTTAAAAATTTGGCGATTATATTGCCAAATAAAATTAAGTATTACAAAAAAATAATATCTGAGCATTTACCTGGACAAAAAATTATTTATTGTGAAAGTTATGATCATGCTAGCACAATAATAAAGAGCCATCCTGATAACATTTATAGGATAACTTGTCCTGACTACTTTTGGGATACACCACTAAGAGCAAATAACCTCGCTCAGTTAGCAAAAAGTATAAACCCAAAAAATAAAACTTTTTGCTATGCAAAAAGACAGCCACTTGATTCTTTGTATATAGATCTATTAATAACATTTTCTGTTCCTAGAACTGAAATTAATGTTATTCTAGACTTAGTATCTATGAATTAATATTAACAAAAATTAAAAAGCCTCAACTTACAATTGTAAGTTGAGGCTTTTATTTGAATTATTTTAATAAGTCTTTAAGTATTTTTTGAACTAAGCTTGGATTTGCACTTCCTTTACTTTCTTTCATAACTTGACCCACTAGAGACATTAGAGCATTTTCTTTGCCTCCTTTGTATGTAGCTACTACTGCTGGGTTAGCGTCTATAATCTTTTGAACTATTTCCTTAAGATCACCTTCATCGTGATTTTGTATTAAGCCTTTTTCTTCTGCTATTTTTTCTGGAGATTCATCATTTACCACTATTATAGCTAGTATATCTTTAGCACCTCGGGATGAAATTTTATCAGAAGTAACCATATTTATTAATTTAGTAAAATTTTCAACAGATGGAAGTCGAACTTCCATATTTATTTTCTTAAGGCCTAAGTAGTCAGATGTAATATAGTTTGAAGCAGTTTTAACTTTATCCTTGTCTTTTAATTTATTAGCAACTTTTTCAAACCAAACTCCGAGATCTTGGTCTACTATATAACTTTCTATATCTTCATCTTTAATACCGTAATCATTTCTGTAACGATTCCTTTTTGATTCTGGGAGTTCTGGAAGTTCACTTTTCATTTTGTTTATATCAAAAATTTTAGATAAGAATAATTTAGGAAGGTCAGGATCTGGGAAGTAACGATAATCATTTGCATTTTCTTTTGAGCGTTGTGAGAAAGTTGATTGCTTGTTTTCATCCCAACCACGAGTTTCTTGAACTATTTCACTTCCCTTTCCGCTTTCTAATAAATCCATCATTCTTTTTGTTTCGTATTCTGCAGCACGCTCCATAGCTTTAAAAGAATTAATATTTTTAACTTCTACTTTAGTGCCAAATTTATTAGGATCTTCTGATATGGATATATTAAGCTCTACTCGCATTTGTCCCTTTTCCATATTGGCCTCAGATACTCCTAAGTATCGAAGTACAACTTGTAATTCACGTCCGAAATCTCCTGCTTGTTTGGCAGAATGTATAACTGGTTCTGTAACTAGTTCCATTAATGGAACTCCTGCTCTATTAAAATCAACTAAAGAATAGTCGCCTCTATCATGTTTACTTGTGGCAGTATCCTCTTCTAGGTGAACACGAGTAATGTCTACTCCTTTCAAGGTACCTCCAGAGACTATAGGGAATTTGTATTGAGATATCTGATAAGCCTTAGGAATATCTGGATAAAAGTAATTTTTGCGATCAAACTCAGTAAAGTCAGCAATATTAGAGTCTAAAGCTAAGCCTACTTTTATAACACTTTCTACTGCTTTTTTATTTATAACAGGTAATGATCCAGGGTGAGCCATGCAAACTGGACATATGTAAACATTTGGCTTCTCTTCATCAGGGTTATTAATGCAACCACAGAACATCTTTGAGTTGGTTTTAAGCTCTGCATGGATTTCAAGTCCAATAGTAGTATAATATTGTTTAGACATGACAAGAGTATAGCAAAATTTGTAAAATTTTGAAAATTATGTAATTATATTATACGTGAGACTTTAGTTGTAAACAGTTATTTAAAATATTATATGTTTTAATGCCCGAGTGGCGGAATTGGTATACGCGCACGACTTAAAATCGTGTCTCTTACGGGATGTGGGTTCGACCCCCACCTCGGGCACAATATAAAAACAAAGCAATTTAAATTGCTTTGTTTTTATATTGTGTAGAGGTCGAAAGCTGGAGTCCGACGGGCTGAGGCGACAGTCTCGAGATTTTTCAGCAGAAAAATACTTGTGACCAACCTTAATACAATTTATTCTGTTGCATTTTTAGATACTTTAGTTGAGGAAGAAGATAATTTTGGTAAATAAAGTAATGGATTAAGATAAGCACTTATAGCAGATATAGGCTGAGTAAATATTTTACCATTACAAGCCCTACTAGGGACAGTAGAAACATTAACTCCAGCAGATGCATACACAGATACATGAAGATGAGGTCCTGTAGATGATCCTGTATTTCCAGATAGAGCAACAATATCTCCAGCACTAACCTTTTGTCCTGTTACTGCTTTTATTTCAGACAAATGACCATATGTACTTGAAAGTCCATTATTATATTTAATAAAGACCCATTTACCGAAAGATGCCCCCTTACAAGATATATCAGTATCTCCTGTTCCTAGTACAACTCCAGAAGCCATAGCTTTTACTTCTGAGCCTACTTTCGCTCTTAAGTCTACTCCATAATGAAATCTCCCCCATCTAGATCCATAAGGAGAAGTGACTGTAATACTGTTTAATGGCCATGATAGAGGACTAGAACCAACACTAGGTATAGACTTTGGATTTAATATAAATTGAATTTGTGATTCATAATCTTCTATTGATTTCTCGAAAGCTTCTTTCCTTTTCTGTTGTTCTAATAGTATTTTTTTATAATTAGATTCTTTGTTCTTAGTCTCTATAAGTAAGGTATTTTTTTCTTCTTTATTTGCTGCTATTTCTTTTTCCTTTGCTTTCAAATTATTCTTCAAAGTAGTCAAAGCATTCTGCTCAATAACTTTACTAGTTTTTGAAATTGTAAGATTTTCTTTTTGTAAAGTCACACTATCGATATTATTTTTTATACTAGAATTTAAACTAATGATATTGTTGTACTCTCGACTAACAGAACCGAGAGTATTTTGATTTAATAATTTTTGAGCAAAAGTTACATCATCTTCTTGATATAACTTTTTTATGAGATTCGAAAGAGACTCTTTAGACTTATTGAGTAAGTTATTTTTTGTTTCTATCTCTCCATTTAAAGTTTGAATAACAAGACCTGTTGCTGTAATTTTCTTTTCAGTCTGCAATCTTTCTTTTACTAGTTTATCTCTTTTTAAAGTTAAATCTTTGATAGCATTTGCTAATGTCTTTTTTTGTTCACTAGTTTCTGCGATTTGATTTGATAATTTTAATATATCTTTATTCAGTTGCTCTATCTGACTGTTTGCTGAATTAATTTGATTTTTTAATTCATCTATAGTCTTTGCATAGCTAAATGAATAAAAAAGAAAGATAAATAATGCAATAAAAATTCCAATAAAAAAAATTTTAGTTATGTTTTTTTGCATTATTATATTATCAGCTTAACAATAATATAGCCTTATTTAGACGAGAAATAGTTTCTTCCTTTCCTAGTATTTCAGAAATTATAAATGGATCTGGAGATTTTTCTAATCCTGATAGTGCTAATCTGACAGGATGTAAGACTTCTCCTTTTTTACCTGTTTCCAAAGAAATTACATCTAAGCATGTTCTTACTTCATTTTTATCAAATTTAAGTTCTTCTATTTTGCTGAATTGATCTACTACATTGATTAAATTTTTTAAAATTATTTCTTTTGCTGTATCTTTATATATCAACTTTTCTTTATCATAAGATGGCTCCTTATAGAAAAAATCAAGTTCACCTTTCTCTACCATATCTTTTATTTCTCCAAATTTATAAATTCTTTCCGCGATTATAGGAACAATTTTTTTAATTTGTAGTTCTTTTGGTAGCCATTCAAAAACATATTTTTCTAAATCATTTTCTGGTAATAGTTTAATATGCTCCTTGTTTATCCAATTAAGTTTATCTTCATTAAAACTACCGCCGCTTATGTGAATTTGTTTGAGGTCAAAAAGTTCTATAAATTCTTCAGGAGTTAAAATCTCTTTTTCTGTACCAGGATTCCATCCTATAAAAGCTAGAAAATTTATCATAGCACTGGGTAGATAACCCTCTTTTTTATATTCTAGGAAATCTTTTGCTCCGTCTCTTTTACCTAACTTTTTTTTACCATCTGGGCCCATTATAGGTGGTAACATTACAAATTCTGGTCTTTTTATTTCTAAAGCATCATATAAAGACAAAAATTTAGGAGTAGAAGATATAAATTCGTCTCCTCTCATAATATGAGTAACTCCCATTTCTAAATCATCTATAACATGAGCAAAATTATAAGTAGGATATCCATCCCCTTTTATTAATATAAAATCATCTAAGGCCTCAGCTCCTGCTTTTAAATGTCCTCGAACTAAATCATTCCATTCATAACTTTTTATGTCTTTAACTTTAAATCTAAGAGGTAAAGATCCATTCCACACAGGAGGATTCTCAGGTCTATGGTCTCTATAAAGGAAAGGTCTTTTTTCTTCATCCGCTTTTTTACGAAATGCTTCTACTTCTTCTTCTGTATAAGGGTCTGCATAAGCAAATCCTTTTTCTATTAAAATTTTTGCATATTTTATATATGAGTCAAGTCTTTCTGATTGTTTATAAGGAGTATTAGGACCTCCTATATCTGGACCTTCATCCCAATTAACTCCTATCCATTTTAAAGACTCCATGACATGCTCTATAGATCCTTCAACTTCACGAGCTTTATCTGTATCTTCAATTCTTAATATAAAAGTTCCTTTATTTTTCCTAGCATAGGCCCAAGCATATAAAGCTGTACGTAAATTACCAACATGAACAAATCCTGTTGGAGATGGAGCAAAGCGAGTAACAATTTTTTGTGTTTGATTATTTTCCATATTATTTTTCTTCATGGGACTGAGCTATATTTATAGCTTCCTGTGCTATCTTTTCAGCAGCAAGCGGAGTAGCAAAAGCAAGAGCAGAACTTTTCATTTGAGCTAATTTTTCTTTATTATTAATTAATTTATCTATTTCAGCTACTAGCACGTGAGGAGTAAGATTCGTTTCGTCGAGAACAATACAAGACCCACTTCTTGCATAATTATAAGCATTCTTGTGTTGATGGTTACCATTTGAATTTGTAATAGGGATAATAATAGAAGGAATACCCCAAGAAGCAATTTCAAATATTGCAGAACCTGCTCGCGACACTACTATCGTAGCTACTCCAGCGGCCATACGTGTAGCTAAATTATTCAAATAAGGAAGAGCTACATATCTAGAAAGGTTCTCATTGTTATTCATTACTACTTTTGATCTACTTATGACATCGTCTATATTCTTAGTTCCAGTTTGGTGAATAATCTGATATCTAGAAAGTAAATCAGGAAGAATATCTACAAAAATATTATTTATAATTTCTGCCCCTTGAGAACCACCTAGTACCAAAATTACCGGTACATTAGAACTAAATTTATAGAACTCAAAAGCTCCTTCGCTATCCCCGTGTAAAATATTTTTTCTTATTGGTTGACCAGTAAGGGCTGTTTTTTCTTTTGGTAAGTATTCAATAGCTTCAGGCCATGATATAGCAACTTTCTCTGCAAATTTAGCAGTCCATACATTTAATCTTCCTGGGTATGAGTCTGATTCATGTACTATTACTGGTATTCTTAGAAGTTTAGCTGCGAAAACTGCTGGAAATGCTGCGTAACCTCCTTTCGAAATTACAACATCAGGATATATAAAGAACATACTAATTAATCCAAAAAACATACCTGTAACTGTAGAGAACATATCAAAAAAATTCTTTATAGAAAAATATAATCTCATTTTCCCTGCTGGAATTTGTACATAAGTTATACTATTCTCAAAAAGCATACGTTTATCGTACGGAGAATCTGACATGTAATAAAGTTTCAAGTCTATTATTTTTTCTTTGTCTGCTATTTCAGTTAATTTCTCGGCTATAGCTATAAGTGGATAGAAATGCCCCCCTGTTCCTCCTCCTGTAAGTAATATTTTCATACAACTCGATTATATAATATTTATATGATTTTTTCTAGTCAAAAAATATAATGTCAATTTAGTAAAAATAAACAAACCCCCATTCAAAGTGAATGAGGGTTTATAATTTGTAATCAGAAGTTTAAATATTCCTTAAGGAATATTTTTCTTGGAAGATGAATTTTTATTTTTTTTATTGCGATAGAGTGATGCTTCTTAACAACCTGAATTTGAAGTCCCATCATTTCAGCAATTTCTTTGAAAGAATAATTTTTATCAAGGCTTAATCCATAATAATACTTAATAATTTTTATTTCATCATCATTAAGCTTAGAAAGAATCCTCTGCACTTCTTTTAGTAAAGATTCTTTCATTAGATCATTATCTGGAGAATCACCTCCTGACAGTTTAACTTTCTTTAAATCACAGTAGCATTCCTCTTTGATTGAGGAATTTAATTCTTCATCAAGTCTTAAAAGCTCTCTTTTATTACTTTTCATAAATGAGAGAACTTCTTTAAGAGTATCTCCTCCTGACAATAGTTTAATGTCAGAATTTGTCCAGCCATTCCTACGGAATGCCATTTTTAATTCAGCTGCTTGATTAACATCAAGCATTAAGAGTGAACCATTGTTCTTCTTATTCATAATTATCCTCCTGATTTTGTGCAACTAGTTCTTATAAGAACATTGTTGCGAATTTATATAAAAAAACTTTCATCTATATTATCGTATGAATTTACCTTTTTGTCAAGTATATATAATTACAAAGACTTCTTTTGAAATTTTGATATATTTAGAATTACACCCATAAGACCTATATCTAACAATAAAGCTGTTCCACCTTGAGACATAAAAACCAAAGGAACTCCTGTTAGAGGAAATACTCCTATGATGGATGCTATATTCATAAATGACTGAGCTGTTATTATAGTGATAACTCCTATAGTGAATAATTTACTGAATGAATCAGGGGCATAATGAGCTACTCGATAACCACGCAAAGCAAATGCTACGTATAGACAAATCAATAAAACAGAGCCTATAAAGCCTAATTCCTCCCCTACTACTGCAAAAATAGAGTCTCCTTGAGGCTCTGGAAGATAGTTGAACTTTTGTATGCTTTGTCCTAATCCTCTACCTGCAATTCCACCAGAGCCTACGGCTATTAAGGATTGTTGTATTTGGTAAGAAGAACTACTGCCATTTTTGTCCGGATTTATGAAAGTATTAATTCTGCTTCTAAGATATGGTGTAGAAAAAGCTAAAATTATGAAAGCAATTGAGCATAGTAATAGCATACCTATTATATGCTTCCATGGAGTACCAGAAACAAAAAGCATAACTAATCCTGTTATCGTTATAAGAATTAAACTTTTTGTGTCAGGTTGTCTTATGAGTAGAGCTGTAATTATAGCTAACAAGAAAATAAGTGGGAACAAACTAAAACGTATATCTTTTACTCTTCCTTTTACCCAAGACAACCAAGCAGAAAAATATATAATAAATCCTATTTTTAAGAATTCTACAGGCTGAAAAGATACTCCGAGAATGTTTATCCATCTTCTAGATCCTCCATGTGCGAAGCCTAATCCAGGCACAAAAACTAAAGAAGTTAATATTATAGAAATAATAAAAATAGGTAATGAAAATTCACGCCAGAATTTATACGGTATACGGTAACCAAAATATAAAGCAACAAGTCCACCCATAAGTCCTAGTATTAACTGACTAGACATGACTCCGTAAAATTTACTTTCATTTTTATTTAAAATTCCAAGCGATGCAGAAATAAACATTATAACTCCGATAATGATTAGAGAGATAACTATTCCAAAAAATATTCTGTCTATTTTAGTATTAGTAGTATTACTCATTATAAATTTTAACTAATAATAGATATTATAACTCCTAAAATGGCTGTAATAATACCCACGATCCAATATCTCATAGTAACTTTATATTTTGGCCAACCCAAAGCCTCAAAATGATGATGAAGAGGAGCAAATAAGAAAACTTTTTTACCATTTCTAAATTTTCTAGAACCTATTTGTATAATATCTGAAAGTGAAGTTATGAATAAAGGAAAAGCAATTACCGGTAATAATAAAACAGTATTAGTTAAGAATGCTATGACAGAAAGAGTAACAGTAAGTCCTATCATTCCTGTCTCTCCCATATAAAAACGTGCAGGTGGAATATTAAACCAAAGAAAAGCTAGGATTCCTCCTGTTATTACTGCACAGAAAGCAGCTATGTCTATTTGATTATTAAAGAAAGAAATAAGAGTGTAAGCCATGAATATAGAAGCTAACACACCTCCAGATAATCCATCTATTCCATCTATCACACTAGTAGACCACAAAGAAAGCATAATTAAAATGAAAAAAGGAATAAAAAATAGCCCTAAATTAATAAATCCATACCAAGGTATATAAAGATTTGATTTACCTAACTTTAAGTAAAACCAGAGACTTATAATAAATCCTAATATTATAATGATACTTATTTTAATATATCTAAGTACGATGGGATCAGTTAGCCACTTACCTTTGCCAAAAATCTGAAGAAAATCATCACCAAGACCTATAAGTGAAGCAACTATAAGAGAAAAGAAAGGTAGTAGTGTTTGATTCCTACTGATGAAATTCATTTCACCATTTAGATTTTTAGCAAAAAAATAATCAATTAAACTTACTACCGCTATTGTTAAGATTACAGATATCCATATTATCATACCTCCAGTTCTGGGAGTGGAAACTTCAGCTTTTTCGTCATGTATTTTGGCAAAGCCTTTAACCTCTTTTTCAGGAATATTATTATTCCTTGATACTCTTCTCCACATTTTGTATTTATAAAAATAGTGAGTTGCAAGTGGAGTAAGAAGTATACCTATAATAAAGCTAATAACAGCTGGAAGAAAAATTTTAATTGCATTAGTCATTATTTTCGTTTTGATTAATTACTTCTGTTAATGATTTCACTACTTGTTCATAATTGGGAAGTAAATTAATAGAAGTAACACCCATATATGACAAAGTATCAAAAGTAGGACGATATAAAATTCTTCTACTATCCTTACTATCAATAATCTTTTCAACTAAACCTCGAACAAGTAAATTACGAAGAATAAAACTAGAATTAACTCCTCGGATGTAATCAACTTCGCTTCTAGAAACACCATTCTTATAAAGAACAATAGATAATGTCTCTAAAGCTGCCTTAGACAATTCTTTTGTAATTTCATCCTTTCTTATAGATTCAATTAATGAAGAAAGGTCACTAGAAATCCCAAGAACTACCTTATCTTCTTTACGAACAAGAACAAGCCCTCTACCCAAAAGAGACTGTTCTAATTTAGCTAATCCAGATTCTATTTCTGCTTCAGTAACATTTAAAAGTAGAGCTAGCTTATTTATTGAAACTTCTTCTCCTTTGTAATAAAGTAATCCTTCTATTTCTGATTCTAGTTCTATTGACATAATTTTAATATTTTTACAGAGGTCCAACCTCTGAGATTTGACCTTTTGTTAATTTTCTACTAATTGTTTATTAATTTCTATATCTTCAAAAGATGAATTTTGAATTACATCTATCAATCCTTCTCTTACTAATTCTAACATCGCCAAGAAAGAAACAATAACATGAACTCTAGCTTCTTCTCCGTTACTAGCACCATGACTAGCAGAAAATTCCTTAAAAGATAAATTCATAGCTGTTTGAATTCTATCTGTTAGATTGTTTATTATTTCATCAATATTAATAACCTTCTTGATTTCTATTTCTGGAAGTTTTATTTCTTTTTTAGGAACTTGAGCTAAAACTGAATCTATACATTTTGAAATATTAGGAATTGTTATTTGAGCATCAGGAGTAAACAAAGGTTCACTCCATATACGATCACATGGGTAAAAGATAATATTTACACCAAAATTATTCTTAATATCAATACTCGCATTTTTTATTACTTGATAGAGTCTAAGTCTTGATTCCAAATCAACAATCTTTTCTGTTTCATCCTCGGTTAATGATAAGTTTGGAAGCAAGGACTTAGATTTGATTAGAATTAAAGTTGCAGCGATAAGTACAAAATAAGATACATCATTTATATTCCTTGACTGATCAGACAAAGACTTAACATAAGCTATATAATCATTCGTAACTTCTGATAATGATATTTCATTTACAAATAATTTTCTCTGTTCTATCAAAGAAAGAAGTACATCAAGTGGCCCTTCAAAAGTACCTGCTTTAACTTTGTATGAAGTTGATACTACTTGATCTTCCATGTTTTATTTTTTATTTGAATCAATAGTTATTCCTAGCTCTTTAAGCTGTTTAGGAGAAACAGAAGAAGGAGATTCCATCATTAAATCTTTACCTTCCCCTGTTTTTGGAAAGGCTATAACTTCTCTTATGTTTGGTTCATTTTCTAATAACATTATTAACCTATCAAAACCCCAAGCTATTCCACCATGAGGAGGAGTTCCTGTTTTAAAAGCATTAAGCATATGACCAAAATTTTTCTCTATATCTTCGTCTTTGTGACCTATTATATTAAGAACCTTATGTAACGTTTCCGCTTGATGAGCTCTTATACTTCCCCCTCCTATTTCATAACCATTTAAAGTTATATCATATTGAGTTGTAAGAATTTCAGCTAGATTTTTTCCTTCCATCATTTGATTTTTATGCTCCAGAATAGGTTCAGAGAAAGGATTATGAGTAAAAGTCCATTCACCTTCTGTATTAGGATTATCAGATTTATCTGTTCTTTCAAAGAAAGGAAAATCAACAACCCAACAGAAAGCTAATAAATCTGAATCATTTTTGTCTTTTCTAATATCAGGACGATCGTTACCATACTTTTCTATTGAATCTTTATAAGATATTTTAGGAAAAGGAATCTCTTGAATTTTTTTATTAGGATATAAATTAGTTACTAATTCTATTAACAATCTTTCGTTAAGTTCCATAACATCTTCTTTTTTAACAAAACTCATTTCCATGTCTAATTGAGTAAATTCAGGTTGTCTGTCACCTCGAGTATCTTCATCTCTCATACATCTTGCTATTTGGAAATATTTCTCCATTCCTGAGGCCATTAATAGCTGTTTATATTGTTGAGGAGATTGCGGTAATGCATAAAAAGTACCCTTGTATAATCTTGATGGCACAATGTAATCTCTAGCACCTTCAGGTGTCGATTTGGTTAGTATAGGAGTTTCTATCTCAATAAAGTCTTCTTTATCTAAGAAATCACGAATAAATTTAGCCATACGATGCCTATTTCTAATATTTTTTTGCATTCTGGGTCTTCTTAGGTCTAAATATCTATAAGTAAGTCTAGCTTCTTCTCCTATCTCTTTTCCATCTGTTGTAACATCAAAGTTTGGAGTATTAGCTTTGTTTAATATCTCGATATTTGTTATTTCTAATTCTATATCACCATTTAAAACATCTGCTTTAATATTACGCTCTGGTCTTTTATTTACTATTCCGGAGATAGAGAGAACCCATTCAGTACGTACTTCTTTAACTTGCTCCATTGCTTCTATATGATTTGGTAAAACCACACACTGTACTTTTCCAGTCATGTCTCTCATATCCATAAAAACAAGTTTACCTTGATCTCGTCGAACATCCACCCATCCAGAGATTAAGACAGTTGAACCTATAGAGTCTTTTAAATTTTTTATATATGTACGCATGATTTTAACTTTAAATTATTGATAATTAATGTAAATTTTTAGCTATAACGAATTCATAAGGTACAGAGATAATGAAAGTAATAGCAACTAAGATCCAGTAAAATGGAGTGAACAAATACCACATTACTATATCTTTCTTTTTCATACCAAAATACCATTTCTGAACTTTGGTATGAAGAATATTAATAGGCCAATATATGACTCCAAAAACTACTGTAAGTAATATGCGGATATATTTCATAAATTTACTCCAACATTATTTCTAATAATTTTCATTTTTTCAGATGTATTTTGTTTTGCTTTTAAAGCTCCTTTCTTTAAAATTTCTTTTACCTCATCTATGTGATTTTCATAATAATTTCTCTTATTTCTCATTGGTTCGATAAAAGATATTATTTCTTGATAGAGCATATCCTTCGATTCTTTATACCCTAGCCCCCCATCTCTATATCTCTTTTCCAAATTTTCTAAATCATCACCTTTTAAGAATAACTTATGGATAGCATAAATATTACACTCTTCTGGATCTTTAGGATCAGCAGGAGATTTAGAATCAGTGACTATTCCCATCACAGCCTTTTTTATCTGTTCATTAGTTCCAAAAAGAGGAATAGTATTACCGTAATTCTTACTCATCTTCCTTCCATCTGTGCCTGGAACTATTGCTACTTCTTTTAGTATTAGAGGTTCTGGTAATTTAAAAGTCTGACCAAAAGTATTGTTAAACTTTATTGCTATGTCTCGAGCATACTCTACATGCTGTTTCTGATCTAAGCCTACAGGTACAATATCTGCATCTTGAATAAGAATATCTGCCGCCATAAGAATAGGATAATCAAAAAGACCTACATTTATATCTTTTGCTTTTACTCGTGCATCTTTATATGCTGTAGCCCTCTCAAGATATGGCATTGTTGTAATACAATTAAAATACCAAGCTATTTCAGTTACTTCTGAAAGATCTGATTGTTTAAATAAACAAACTTTTTCTGGATCCAAACCACAAGCTAGATAGTCCATGGCTATATTTAAAATATTAGAAGAAAGAATCTCTTTATTTTGAACAGTTGTGATAGCATGAAAATCAGCTATAAAAATGTAAGAATCATAGTTATCTTGTAAATCTACAAACTGTTTTATAGCTCCAAAATAATTACCTATATGGATAGTTCCTGTAGGCTTGATGCCTGATAATGATCGTTTTCTCATATACTGTATATAATATCAAAATAATCAAAGTTTTGCACATTTTACACACATCTTTATGCGAAAAATTGGATTTGATACTATCTCAAGTAATGATACAATGATTCCTATGGCTATAGATAAAAAAACTAATTTACGAGTTCCCCCTCAGAACATTGATTCTGAAAAAGCAGTGCTTGGATCAATAATGCTAAGACCTAGTGCTATTCATGAAATAAACGATATTATAAATGCTGATTCATTTTATGTAAGCAAGCATACAATGATATATAAAATAATGTTAGAACTTTCTAGTAAAGGAGATCCAATCGACCTTCTTTCTGTCTCTCATAAACTTACAGAAAAAGGAATGATAGATTCTATAGGTGGAAATAGTTATCTTACTGAATTAAGTAATTCAGTTCCAGCCTCTACTAATATAAAATATTATGCAGATATAGTTAGTAAAAAACACATACTAAGAAAGATAATAGACGCTGGCTCTGATATTTCTGAACTTGGCTTTAAAGATGATGTAGAAAATGTATTTGAAATCTTGGATCAAGCAGAAAAAAGAATGATGGGTATAAATAGCAATATGAGTGGACATGCCTTCACTTCCCTTAAAGATAGTCTCCCTGAAGCTTGGGAGAGATTAGAGAAGCTCCATGAGAGCAAGGGTGAACTACGAGGAGTACCTACTGGATTTCATGATCTTGATCAATATCTTTCAGGGCTTCAGAAGTCTGATCTTATCATACTTGCCGCTAGACCTTCTATGGGTAAAACAACTCTAGCTTTAGATATTGCTCGTCAAGCAGCATTGAATCATGGAACTCCTGTGGTTATATTCTCGCTTGAAATGAGTACTCAGCAGCTAGTAGACAGAATGCTTGCTGCTCAATCTAGAGTTAATGCTTGGAATCTTCGTACTGGAAACTTATCCGCCGAAAGTGAATTTGCAAAAATACGTGATTCTTTAGATAGTTTATCTAAAGCACCTATTTTTGTTGATGATTTAGCTGGAAATTCAATAGTTCGTATGCGTTCTGTTTGTCGAAGAATAAGAGCAGAGCATGGTATTGGACTTATAATCGTTGATTACTTACAGCTAATGTCTACTTCTAAGAATTATGACAATATGGTCAATCAAGTGACTGAAATATCTAGATCTCTTAAGGCTTTAGCTAAAGAGTTTGATGTACCTGTTATTGCTCTTTCTCAGCTCTCTCGTGCTGTTGAGTCTCGTGGAGGACGTCCAAGACTTTCTGATTTGCGTGATTCTGGGTCCATTGAGCAAGATGCAGATATTGTTATGTTTATACATAGAGAAGATAAAGGGAAAGACGAAAGTGAAAAAACAAATATTGCAGAAATTCTAATAGAAAAACACAGAAATGGACCAGTTGGTAAGGTTGATCTATACTTTGATGAAAAGACAACGACTTTTGTCTCTATTGATAAATCAGGAATGAATCAATTCGTTCCAACAGGAGGACAAAATAATTCAATTGATCAGTTTTAATATTATTTATGAATCCAATAGACAAACTTACAGAACATTTTAAAGAATTTCCAGGCATAGGAGAAAGGCAGGCCAAACGCTTTGTATATTTCTTATTACACAAAAATCCAAGCTATGTAAAAGAATTAGGAGATAAGATATTAGATATTAAAAATACAATTCATCAATGTCCTTCATGTTTTCTTTTCTTTCAATCTAAAATTGATCAACTTTGTGATGTTTGCAGTAGTACAAAAACAGACAAATCTTCCCTTCTGATAGTAGAAAAAGATGCTGATTACGAAAATATCAAAAGAAGTAAAAATTATAATGGTATGTACTTTATACTAGGAGGTCTTGTTCCTATTGTAACTAAAGATACACCTACTTTTGTTAGAACAAAAGAATTAATCAGAAATATAGAAAATCAATCTAAACAAAATGGCTTGAAAGAAGTTATTATAGCTCTTTCTCTTAATCCACAAGGTGAACATACAGATATGTATTTAAGAGAAATTATCTCTCCGTTAAAGGATAAATATGGATTTAACATAGTATCACTAGGCAGAGGTCTTTCTACTGGAACTGAACTTGAATATTCTGACTCTGAAACTATTAAAAATGCATTAAGAAATAGATCTTAATAAAAAAAATAATCCACTGCAAGTGGATTATTTTTTTATTGATTTATTTAATTGCTGAGATTTTAACTTCTATGTAAGGCTGTCTGTGTCCGTTTTTCTTCAAATATCTACTCTTTTGTTTATATTTAACAACTTTAACTGTTTTACCTTTACCTGCTTTTTGGAAAATAGACTCCACTTTTGCTCCTGTTATATATGGAGTACCTATTGAAGTATCTATACCATTATCAACGAGTAAAACCTTGTCGAAAATAATTTTGTCTCCAACTGCAAATTCTCCGTCTAGTTTTTCAACTTTTAGGACATCTCCAACTGCGACTTTGTATTGTTTACCGCCTGTAAAAATAACGGCGAATTCTTTACTGTCTGCTACTGATTCTTTAGTTGTTTTTTTGGTTGTTGCCATATATTTTATGTATTACAGAAAACACCATAGATGAAGTTTTCCACAGGGTTTATAATACACAAAAGTTTTGAAAAAAGCAAGTGTGGCTGTATACTAGCTATATATGATTTCAAAATATAGCCATAAAAAGCTTAATTGGGTAGACATAGAATCACCTAAGGAAGAAGAATTGCTGCATGTTATAGAACAATATTCTGTACTTTCAGTTATAAAGGAAAAGATAATAAAAAGGGATGGTGAGGATAAAATTGAGATAAATTTTGATCATATATACATTCAAATTAAAGACAAAATAACTTTTGTTGTGAATGATGATATTCTTTTGAGTATTCACGATAGCCCTATGCAAGCCCTAGTAGAATCCTCAAAAGAAATGGAGTTGGACATAGTTTCTAGTGAAAAAATAGAAAATAATAAATTATTATTTATTTATTTATTAAAAAATATATATATAAATCAAGAAAAAG
>CAIYVW010000049.1 GCA_903929735.1 uncultured bacterium | reverse complement strand
GAAGAATGGGGTCTCAAAACAAAAAATAATATAAAATTAGGACGTACTGGTATTTATTGGATTTTTCGAAACCCTTTTTATTGTGGAGAATATGAATACCCCAGAGGAAGTGGTAAATGGTACCACGGAATGCATGAACCTATGGTGACGCCTGAGGAATTTGATAGAGTACAAGCTATTCTTGGTAAAGATGGTAGACCTCGTCCTAAATCTCATATTTTTGAATTTACAGGAATGATGAGGTGTGGGCAATGTAATAGTTCTATCACTGCTGAAACTAAAACAAAACGCCAAAAAAATGGAAACGTACATACTTATATTTATTATCATTGCACGAAAAAGAAGAAAGAAAATTGTACTGAGGGGTCGCTAGAGGTAGAAGAACTAAAAAAACAGATTGCAGAAAAAATTGATTCAATAGAGATCCCCCCAGAATTTCATACTTTTGCCATGAAATGGTTCCAGAAAGAAAATGAAAAAGAATCAATCACTCAAAAATCAATAATAGGAATGCAACAAAAAGCATACAATGCGACCATAGAAAAATTGAGCAATCTTGTTGATATGCGAGCAGGTGGAGAAATATCCCCAGATGATTTCGCAAAAAAACAAAACGAATACATTACAGAAAAAAAGAAACTTAAAGCAGTTTTAGAGGGCGTTGATAATCACATAGATAAATGGAACCAAACATCTGATGAGATGTTAACGTTTATAGAAAAAGCGCAAGTTAAGTTTAAAACTGGAACCATTCAGACAAAAAAAGAGATACTTTCAACGTTAGGCTCGAACCTCATCATAAAAGACAAAATAATCAGCATTGACATGGAAAAATCACTTTTTCCAATGAAAAAAGTATCAAAAAAGATAAAGGAAATAAAAGAGGGGTTAGAACCTCTAAATACTGAAGAAAAACAAAGACAATTCGAGCAAAAGTGCTCAAAGAGTCCTACGATGCTCCGTGGGTAGGGATCGAACCTACGACCAATCGCTTAACAGGCGACCGCTCTACCGCTGAGCTACCACGGAATATATCTATTTATCAATAGATGAAACTATAGTACCAAAAATATATAGAAAAAGCAAAATATTACATATGATAGAGATTGTATATAAATACTAAAATTCCTCCTATGGAATAGGAGGAATTTTAGTATAATTTTAATTAATGATGAGCTGGAACTGAGTGAGGGTCATTTGCAGCAGCAGATCTTTTGGCTATCATTCTTGCTACTATAACAATAGCTAATATGAGTAAGATAACTAAGAACCATTGAAACACTGAGCTAGGCATGAACCCTCCTGAACCTTTTACAGTCAAAGCTGTTAAACCATTATTACTTGACTGACTATTATTCACAGGCTGACTTCCATAGTAAGACGATCCATAAGCACTAGCACCTAGCCCATTCTGATTATTATTTGAATCATAATTAACATATTGCCCTGTTGTATCTGTTGATCTAGCAATTGTATTACTTACTTTTCTTACAGTATTTTTAGTATAAGTTTTAGTATTATTAACTGCTCTGGCTACAGTATTATTCTGAGTAGAACTAGTATTTGTCTGAACTTGCTGTTGAGGAACATACTGTACTTGCTGAGCTACTGGTTGCTGGATATAACTAACTGGTTGCTGTTGCTGAACATAGACATAAGGTTGCTGTTGAGCATAATTCTGATATTGTTGCTGACTTCCATTATAGTAAACAGAATTAATACTATTGTTTGTTGAAGGACCAGATACATCATATGAATTAGTATTAGGATTATAGGTATATGTATTATAAGGATAAAGAGGCAGATTAGAAAAAGCATTAGTGTAATAATATGCGGAAGCATTACTTATGCCCACAAACATAAACACAAATAAACTGGCAACTGATATTAAATTTTTTAGTGTATTATTTTTCATACTAGGGTATTATAGCATACAAAAGCACATTTTGTCAAGTATTAGAGAGTAATCATTATAAGCCTATTATTAAAGGTTTTCCTTTGGTATAATTATTCTTATGACAAAAATTTCAACAAATAAAGTTAAATCAATAAGGCTAGAAAAGCATGTTTACCCTATCCATTATAATCTTACTTTAGAGCCAGATATGATATCTTCAACCTTTTCTGGTAAAGAAGTTATAACAATCAGTATAGATAAAGACATAAATAAAATAACATTACATAGTAAAGATAATAATATAATTACAGCTGAGTATATCGATAAAGATAGACAATTCGCAAATAAAATTACTTATGATACAGAAAAAGAAACAGTTACTTTTTATTTCAAAAATAAAATAAAAAAGGGCAAAGGTAAACTTTCTATTATATGGAGTGGAATAATAAATGACTCATTAAGAGGTTTTTATAAAAGTAAGTATGTATTAGATGGAGTAGAAAAAAACATAGCCACTACTCAATTCGAAGCTACAGATGCTAGACGAGCATTCCCTTGCTTTGATGAACCTCACCATAAGGCAGTATTTGAAGTTTCTCTTGTTGTCCCAACAGGACATACTGCTATATCAAATACACTCCCAACTGTAATAAAAGAACATTCTCTTGGGTTTAATATTGTTACATTTGCACCTACTCCTATTATGTCGACATACTTACTTGCTTTTATTATAGGTGAATTTGAATATATAGAAGGAAAAAGCAAAGATAATGTACAAGTAAGAATATTCACAACTCCAGGTAAAAAACACCAAGCCAAATTTGCTCTTGATGTAGCAATAAAATCTCTAGAATTTTATAATGAATATTTTGATATTCCATATCCACTTCCCATACTAGACCTTATAGCTATACCTGACTTTGAGTCTGCTGCTATGGAGAATTGGGGTGCCGTAACATTTAGAGAAACAGCAATACTAGTAGATGAAGAACATACTAGTCTCTCTAATAAGCAATGGGCCGCTATCGTAATAGCTCATGAGCTTGCTCATCAATGGTTTGGCAATTTGGTAACAATGGATTGGTGGACCGATCTCTGGCTCAATGAAGGTTTTGCTTCTTATATGGAGAATTTCTGTGTGGATCACATGTTCCCAAATTGGCATATCTGGGACCTATACTTAAGTGATCGCTATGCAGTTGCTTTAAAATTAGATTCACTTGCAAACTCACACCCCATAGAAGTCGAAGTGCATCATCCAGATGAGATAAGTGAAATTTTTGATATGGTCTCGTATGCCAAAGGTTCTGCTGTCATACGAATGCTAGCAGAATACATAGGTCATGATAATTTTCGTGACGGACTAAGACATTACTTGAAAAAGCATAGTTATAAAAATACCAACACGATAGATCTATGGAATTCTTTTGAGCAAATAAGTAAAAAACCTATCAAGGAAATGATGAATTCTTGGACTAAAGAGACAGGATATCCTTTAGTAACTTTAAAATCTAAAGGAGAAGAATGGGAAGTGAACCAAGAAAGATTTTTTTCTAGTAGAATTAAAGCAAAAGAATATAAAGATAAAAACAAAAAGAAACATTTATGGAGCGTGCCTATCAAATACGAAAGTAATGGAGAAAATATAAATATATTAATGACAAAAAAGTCAGACCCTCTAATAGGAACTTCTATAGGTAAACTAAATAAAGAAGAAGGGACTTTCCTACGGGTAAGATATGAGAAAGAAAATCTTCAAAAAATCAAAGAAGAAATCTTAAATGATAAACTTTCTGTAAAAGACAGACTGGGAATCATTAGAGACATGTTCGCCTTAGCAGAAGGTGGGTACATAAATACAATAGAAGCTCTAGAATTCTCACTCATATACAAAAATGAAACAGAATTCATTGTTTGGTCTGAAATCGCTTCAGGTATGAATAGAGTTGCAAACATTATAAACAATGAAAATTTTAAAGATTCTTATAATAGATATGTTTTATCATTATGGAGACCTCTAGCATATAAAATGGGGTGGAACCATGTAAATGGAGAAGAACATTCTCAAACATTTTTACGTAACCTTTCTTTATCTATGGCAGCCATGTATGGAGATATGAAAATAATAAAAGAAGCTCAAAAGTTATTTAAAAATAAAGACAAAAGTCCTATTCGAGCTGATATTCGTGGAGTAGTATATAGTATTGTCGCTTCAAATGGAGGAGAAAAAGAATGGAAAACATTTGAAAAATTATATGAAAAAGAAGAAATGCACGAAGAAAAAGATAGGTATGCTAGAGCCTTGTCTTCGTTTAAAAATGAAAAATTACTCTTACAAACCTTAAACTTTAGCTTATCAAACAAAGTTAAAAATCAAGATGCTCCATTTATCATAACTGCCGTTTGGATGAATAAATATGGTAAAGATCTTACTTGGAAATTTATAAAAAATAATTGGGAACTAATTGTTAAAAATTTTGGTGTTGAAGGCCACTTCTTATCAAGAGTATTATCTCCCTTAGGAAATCATACTTCAAAAAAAGATTTAAATAACATAAATAAATTTTTTAAGAAAAATACAGCTCCTGGCTCTGCTCGTACTCTTGAGCAATCATATGAACGAATAGAATCCAATATCGCTTGGCTAAAAGATGATAAAAAAGATATCGGCAAGTGGTTAACTAAAAACTACATTAATTAGAATCTCCCAAAGCATTGCTTTGGGAGATTCTAATTAATGTATGAATGTCTTACGATGTATTGAGGTAAGGCCTACTTTTTTGATGGCTTCATAATGAGCTTTAGTTCCGTAGCCAGCGTGATTTTCAAAACCATAACCTGGATATTCTTTTCCATATTTAGTCATCACAGCATCACGAGTAACTTTCGCCACGATGGATGCCATAGAAATAACAGGATGAAGTTCATCCCCTCTTATGATCGTCTCTTGATTAACATATTCAATTGGAGCTTTTAATCCACCATCCAATAAAATGTAGAATGAAGTCAGAGATTCTTTTTGTGATGGTCTGACACCGATTGCTTCTCCCTCGTCGGAAAAGCTCACAAAAAGAATTTCTGACGAAGTGACCTTATTTAAAGATTGATTCAGTGCTTTCTCAATACACTTAACAATTCCAAATTTATCAATATTTTCGGGGGATACAAAAGACACAGCATAGTCGCAATTCCCCTCTTCCTTTTGTAATTTTAAAAATTCAAACCAAGCTTCTCTTTGTTTTTTACTTAATTTTTTTGAATCTTTCAGCTTTGGCAATTTCTCCCAAGTCGGGAATGGAGAGAATATCTCTTCGATAGATATACCACTCTTTAAAAGAAAAGCACAAACTGCAACTGGTCCTGCTAAAGGCCCTCTTCCTACTTCGTCTATACCGATTATGTATTTTGTGGTCTTCGTATCTGTCATATAGAACTATAATACCTTATTTGCTATACTAAGAAAATATGGAAAAATCGGAACTAAATACTGAATTTATACATCTACACACCCATTCACACTACTCACTCCTAGATGGACTTTCTAAAATTCCAGACATGGTGAAAACTGCTAAAAAAAATGGCATGAACGCTCTAGCCATCACAGATCACGGCAATATGTATGGAGCTATAGAACTATATAAAGAGGCACATAAAGCCGGTATTAAGCCAATTATAGGCGTAGAAGCATATATTGCAGAAAGAGGTAGAACAGATAAAGAACCAGGTATAGACAATAAGCGATACCATCTGACTCTTCTTGCTCGAACAAAGCAAGGATACAAAAACTTGATGCGCTTAGTTACAATAGCCAACCTTGAAGGTTACTACTACAAGCCTCGCATGGATAAAGAAATTCTTCGCAAGTATAGTGAAGGTATTATTTGTCTTTCTGGATGTATGGGTAGCCAACTCTCAAGAGCTGTTCTGGCTAAAAATTTAGAAAAAGCAGATGAATTGATAAAAGAGCATCAAGAAATTTTCGGTAAAGAAAATTATTTTCTTGAAGTTCATTCACATCCTCATGTAGAAAATGATGAGCTGCTTCGTAAAGGGATAATAGCCTTGGGTAAAAAATGGAATATCCCTGTAGTTGCAGGACAAGATTCTCACTATCTATGTATAGATGATCATGAAGCACACAACACTCTACTTGCTGTTAATACTGGAGTCATAAGTGGTAAAGAAGGAACAGGATTAGAATTCGGTGTTGATGATTTTTCTCTTATTGATGAAAAAACAGCTCTAAAATATTTCAAAGATATTCCTGAAGCTGTAAAAAACTCAAAAATGGTAGCTGATTTATGTGAAGATTATGATCTTGAATTAGGAACAGCCTACTTCCCTGACTTCCCCATACCAGAAGGTCAGACAGCAGATGAAGTATTAAGAGAGCTTGCTTATAAAGGATTTGAGAGTAGAAAGTTAGAAAAAACCCAAGTATACATAGATAGATTGGAATATGAACTTAAAATAATAAAACAAAAAGGCTACCCTGCCTACTTTTTAGTTGTATCTGACTTACTTAAATATGCAAAAGAAAATGGAATTTATACAAACATCAGAGGATCTGTCGCAGGATCTCTAACTACTTATCTAACTTGGATTACAAAAGTTGACCCTATCACATACAAACTGCCTTTCGAAAGATTTTTAAACCCAGAACGTCCATCCCTACCCGATATAGATATGGACTATGCTGATAATCGACGTGATGAAATTATTGCTTATGCTAAAAGAAAATACGGAGAAGACAAAGTCGCACAGATAGGAACATTTGGAACGATGATGGCTAAAGGTTCTGTAAAAGATGTAGCAAGAGCTCTCGGCTATCCATATAGTATCGGTGATCGTATTTCTTCGATGATCCCTCTCGGGTCACAAGGAACAGCAATGACTATAGATCATGCTATTAAAATAGTACCAGAACTGAAAGCTGCATATAAAACAGAAACAGATACAAAAAAAATTATCGACCTCGCAAAAAAGATGGAAGGCTGCGTCAGGCACATCTCTGTCCATGCTGCTGGAGTCGTCATGGCTCCTCGACCACTTTACGAATTCTCCCCTGTCCAGTTCGACCCTAAGGGAGGAAATATCATAACTCAATATGACATGTATAGTATTGAAGATGCAGGACTACCCAAGTTTGATTTCCTAGGAATTCGTAATCTTTCCATACTAGCTTTAGCTGTTAATCTAGTAAAAGCCATTCATAAAGTTGATATCGACATAGACACTATTCCTCTTGATGATAAGTTGACGTTCGAACTTCTTTCAAAAGGAGAGACAATGGGACTTTTCCAATTAAATGGCTCTGGTATGACTAGGTATTTAAAAGAACTTCGACCTTCCACTATTCATGATATCAATGCTATGGTGGCTCTTTATCGTCCAGGACCGATGGAATCTATACCTGAATATATTAAACGTAAACACAATCCTAAAGCTATTACATATCTTGACCCTCGTCTAAAAGATATTCTCGATCAATCTTTTGGTGTTATTACTTATCAGGATGACGTTATGATGACTGCTATCAAACTTGCAGGTTACTCTTGGTTAGAAGCAGACAAGCTTCGAAAAGCTATGGGTAAAAAAATACCAGAAGTTATGGAGGCCGAAAAAGGCAAGCTTCTAGAAGGTTTCGTAAAAAATGGAATGACAGATAAAAAAGCTCAAGAATTCTGGACTCTTATCGAACCATTCGCAGCCTATGGATTCAACAAGGCTCATGCCGCAAGTTATGGGCTAGTGGCATATCAAACTGCATATATGAAGGCAAACTATCCTGTAGAGTATATGACAGCGATAATGACATCTGAATCTGGAGACATAGAAAAAGTAGCTGAAATTATTCACGAATGTGAAAAAATGAATATTAAAGTTTTACCACCAGATGTTAATGAAAGCTTTGGAGGATTCACTGTTATTAAAGGAAGTAATCATACAACTGATAGAACTATTCGCTTTGGATTTTATAATATTAAAAATCTTGGAGTAGATATAGCAGACGCTATCATAGAGGAAAGAAAAATAAATGGTAAGTACAAATCCTTAGCTAACTTCTTAGAGAGGATAAATCATAAAAACTTAAATAAAAAATCAATAGAAGCTCTAGCTAAATGTGGAGCTATGGATCAGTTTGTGAACCATAGAAATATAGTTATGGGAAATCTAGAAAGACTTCTTGCATTTAATAAAGAAACTAGAGGTTCTCTTTCTCAGGATTCTTTATTTGGTAGTATTGGAGGAATAGAAGTAAAACTTTCCCTAGAAGATACTCCTATGGAAAGTTTTCAAGAAAAACTAACTTGGGAAAAAGACTTATTAGGCTTATATATTTCAGGGCATCCACTAAGTGCATACAAAGATAAAATAGAAAAATTTGGTGTATATATTAAAGATATATTAGTAAAATTAAAAGTAGATTCTCCTATTAAATCTGTAGTTATCATAGATGAAGTTAAGATAGTGACAACAAAAAAGAATGACCGTATGGCTTTCCTTAAAGTTTCAGATGATACGGGTTCTATCGATGCTGTAGTTTTCAGTAAGCTTTTTGAAACAAATAAAGATTTATTAGTAAAAGATACTATAATAGCCTATCAAGGTAAAATCACAGAAAGAAATGGGGAGAAAAGTATTATGATTGAAGCGATGAAGAGACCAAATGGAAACTAATATTATAAAACACCCTACAAACAAAGTTTGTAGGGTGTTTTATTTTTATATTTAATTTAAATTATAGCTTCATCGCTATCTATCATCTTCATTATCTTTATTACCTGTTTTGAATATCCAGGAACAATAGAATCAGGATTATATCTCTTCAAAATCTGAACTGTAGTCATACCATCCTTATAATGTTTAACATTAGGATTATTACCGCTCAAAGTCTGAGAGATGTGCTCAATAGATTGATCCACTGAATCAAACCCTTTCTTACATGAAGACCATCCGAAGTTATTATTAGGGGCTTTAGGATTCTTACAGGCTTGCTTACCTCCTGTAGTTTCTCTCATAGCTATAGCTGGAAGTAATCTCCAGTCTATGTCATTCTTCTTAGCCTCTACTGCAAACTTCATACCATAGCCCTCAAGAGGAGCATCATGAGAAGCAAAGAATGCATCTACTTCGTCGGCTTGTCTTTTAAGATCTTCTTTTTCTTGCGTGGTTATCACAGAATTAGAAACCTCAACATTATTAACGCTAGTTGCCGTATTATCAGGTATAGCTTGTATTCCTGTAAGAGGGATTGCCACTGCCATTACAGGTATAGCGACAATCGATTGCAAGTAACGTATTATTTTTTGTTTACTCATAGTTAACGGATACGATCCGTCAGACGCCCTTTCGGGTTCTACCTAGTTTAAATATAAATTTAGACCTAAAGTAAAAAAATCCTTATATAACATCAGAATGACGATATACTTGGACCTACAAATATAGTATCACGAAGGCATCTAAAAGTCAATAGTTATAACACAATTTTTAGTACCGTCAAATAGAAAATACCCTTATAAAATAAGGGTATTTTCTATTTGACTCATTGACAATAATAGTATTTATATTGTCTAATCAGCCTTTAAAATAAGGATTTAAGAGAAATTTTGACATAAACTCTATTTTGTTTCATAAAAAGCTTTATTTATAAGGATATTTGCTATATTTTACTTACCGTGGCAATTCTTGATATATTGACCCATTGGGAATAAATTTACTCTACTACTTTTTAATTATTAGACATTTTTGCCCTACCTGCATCTAATAAAGAAGTTATTGCCATAGATAAATCTCCGTTACACCCCAATTTATCAAACCCATTTTTATCTAGAGTTAAAGGCATGAAAATTGATGCATAATTAAATATTAAAGCAGCATATCTATCAGATGGGATTTTATTAAATTCCTTATACACAAAATTAGTTCTAGTACTTTTATTAATATCAAGCTCCTTCACAATATTAATAAAACACTGATTATACTTATTTTGATACCCAGTAAATTTAAATGTACAAATATCATTATTCTTAATAATTTGTAAAATTGCAGGTGATTTATCGTATATATTACCTCCTGTTATAACTACTCTTGCATTTATACAGTTGGTGGCACTTTCTCCAAAGCATTTTAATGCTGGATCATTTTGATATGAATCTTCCCAGCCAATATCTAATAATGGAGTATCTTTACTAACACCACAATCTTTTTCAAATAATGTGACACTTTTTGTTACTTGAATAGTAGAAATTGGTGCTTGTTTTGTTTCCACAACAACTTGATTCTGCTCCTGTTGAGGCGCTACAGCTTCTTCTTTCTGTATTTGAGTTTGTGTATTCTCTTTTTGTTTTATCTCACTTACTGGTACACTTTTACTTTTAATTAAATCTTTAATTACAGGGATATCATTTCTAAAATAATATCCAGAAACTCCTACAGTTATTATAAATAAAACTACTATAATTAATAATACTTTCTTACCTGAATGATTGGTAGTCTGACTTAAAACAGAATTATTTACACTATTAGAAACAACTGGATTAATTATTGGGTTGATTATAGGATTAATCACAGGAGTATTAATAGCATTAAATCCTTCTTGTATATCTGCCTGCACCCACCCACTGCCTAATAACTCTTTTGTAATAGTTTCCTTGTCTACACCCTTTGATAACTGAGACTTAATAAAATCTAACAATTGTTGATTTATCATGATGTATATATTCTAACACAAAAAATACCCTCACGGGTATTTTTTGTGTTCAAAATTTTCTATTTCTTTAGCATATTTTTCTTGTGTTCTTCTGTCTCAATAAAACCACATTGTTTATATTTCTTGCCAGAACCACAAGTGCATGGATCATTACGTCCTATTTTTTCACTGGTCCTTCTCTCTGGAGTATTCGCTTCATCAGAAGAATTCAATATTAAAGCTGGTCTTTCTTCTATGGTTTGCTCATTTGATCTTTCTGGGTCTACATTCATAGTAGATATTAAAGAAACAACTTGTTCTCTTAGAACTACTTCCATTTCTTTGAATAATCTTAACCCTTCTTTCTTGTATTCAATTAAAGGCTCACGCTGACCATAAGCACGAAGATTCACAGAAGAACGAGTATACTCCATAGTCTCTAGATGTTCTACCCATAGAGTATCTGTTATGTATAAGACTATTCTTCTAACTGTTTCAAAGAAGACAGCATCACCAAGAGAGTTTCTTTTTTCTTTCATAATTTCTTCCAAATTTGGATTAGTAATTACTATTTCATTTAAGAAGCTTTCTATCTTTTCATAGTCCCCTGATAGCATTGAACGTCTGCGTCCATAAATAACACCACGCTGATGATTCATAACATTATCATATTCAAGTGTATGCTTACGAGAATCAAAGTGAAAGCCTTCAATTTTAGCCTGTGCACTTTCTATAGAGTTTGATATTAAACGATTCTCAATTGGCTGATCTTCTGGAATACCCAACTTACCCATCATACTCTTTAATCTATCCGAACCGAATATACGCATTAAATCATCTTCAAGTGACACATAAAACTGAGTCTCTCCAGGATCTCCTTGTCTTCCTGAACGACCTCTAAGCTGGTTATCTATTCTACGAGCTTCATGACGTTCAGTTCCTAAAACAAACAATCCTCCTAAAGATTTAACTTCTTCATAAGCTTCAGGACTAAACGGAACTCCACCTAACTTAATATCAACTCCACGTCCTGCCATGTTTGTCGCTACAGTTACTGCACCTAGACGTCCAGCATTAGCTATAATCTCACCTTCTCTTTCGTGATTCTTTGCATTTAGTATAGTGTGAGGAACTCCAGCCTGAGTAAGATAAGCAGATAGAAGTTCATTCTTTTCAATAGAAACAGTTCCTATTAAAACAGGTTGACCTTTCGAATGTAATTCTTTTACTTTTTCAGATACTGCTAGAAGTTTACTTTTCTCTGTCTGATAAATTAAATCATTGTAATCAACTCTATTTATCTCCTTATGAGTAGGAACAATTATAACATTCAAACCATAAACTTTAAAAAATTCTTCTTTTGAAGTCTCAGCTGTTCCGGTCATACCTGATAACTTTTTATAGAAACGAAAATAGTTCTGGAATGTTATAGAAGCTACAGCTCGAGTTTCCTTTTCTATCTTCACTCCCTCTTTTGCCTCTATAGCTTGATGAAGACCTTCACTCCAACGTCTTCCAGGCTGTAATCTTCCAGTAAAAGCATCAACAATAATAACTTCACCATCTTTAACTACATAATCTTTATTATTCTCATATAAAGCTCTAGCCTTAACTGCCGTCTCTAAATGGTGTACATACTTAATACCCTTTTCAGTATAAATATCTTTTATGCCTAGTAAATCTTCTGCTTTAGTTATACCTATATCTGTAAGAGAGATAGCTCGTAACTTTTCATCTACAGTATAATCTTCTTCAAGTTTTAAGCTCTTGGCTATATCTGCAAATGTATAATATAAATCTTCTGAATCTTCTGCTGCAGAAGAAATAATAAGAGGAGTACGTGATTCATCTATTAATATAGAGTCTACTTCATCAACAATTGCATAACTATGACCTCTTTGAACTAAGTCTCCAATTGTGTTTGCTAGATTATCGCGAAGAAAATCAAAACCAAATTCATTATTTGTTCCATAAGTAATATCTGCAGCATAAGCTTCTGCTCGTGAACATGGACGCAAAAATTCATATTGAACTTTAAATGAACTAATTTCTTTTTCGTTTTCACTTTCTTTATCTTGATGAGATGGATCATACATGTAAGATTTATTCTCAGAATTTACAACAGCTACACTCACACCAAGCATTGCAAAAATCGGTCCCATCCAAACAGCATCACGACGAGAAAGATAATCATTAACAGTAATAACATGGACACCTTCTTTAGTTAAAGAATTTAAATACGCTGGAAGAGTTGCCATTAAAGTTTTCCCTTCACCTGTACGCATCTCAGCTATACTTCCATTATGAAGTGCTATACCTCCTATCAACTGAACATCATAATGTCTTTGATCATATATTCTAGAGGAAGCTTCTCTTACTAAAGCAAAAGCCTCAGGTAAAATACTATCTAGTGATGCACCATTTAATATTTTATCTTTTAATTCATTTGTTTTATTAATAAAATCAGCAGAAGAAAAGCCTTTTATAGAAGATTCTAAATCATTTATTTCCTTTACTAGAGGCTTCCACTTGTTGATTTGTCTATCGTTTTCACTCCCTAATATACTATTAAATATACTCATAATTTAGTTATTTTAGCACAAAAAGAAAATCCCCGATAGAGAGGGGATTTTCTTTTTAAGTTAAGTGAGAAAGATTACTTCTTTCCTTTCTTAACAGCTTTCTTAGCTACTTTTTTAACTGCTTTCTTAGCTACTTTTTTAACTGCCTTCTTTTTTGCTGCCATATATTTAAAAAAATTATTATTTTTAAAAGATGTATGATTTCACGACCTTATAAATATTTTTTATAAAAAAATATTTATAAAAAAATTAATCATACTCACATTTATATTATCTAACATAAATAAAATAACTGCAATACTTTT
>CAIYVW010000048.1 GCA_903929735.1 uncultured bacterium | reverse complement strand
TTTAATTTGTAATATATATAATATATGAAATTAAATTATTTTAGATTACCAATAAAAAATGTTCTTTCTAGAAGTAAGTATTATTCAATGTTTTTTCTTTGTTTTGTAATTTTTGTTGGGTCTGCTTTGATGTTTTATTTTTATAATCCAAATTATACTCGAGCATCAGGTGGTAATCTTAATTGGCAAGCTATTGCTTCATCTTCTGATGGTACTAAACTTATCGCAGGTAGATGGTGTGGAAGTATTTTCACATCTGGAGATAGTGGTGTCACATGGACAGCACAAACAACTTCTGGTTACCAGTGTTGGCGTTCGGTTGCTTCCAATGCTATGGGTACGAAATTGTATGCAGTAACCGATGGAAAAATATTTAGCTCTACTGATAGCGGAATTACTTGGGGGATGAAAAAAACAAGTGTTCAAGGTTACTGGGCTAGTATAGCTACAAACGGATTAGGAGACAAAGTCGTTGCTGTTGAAAATGGAGGAGATATCTGGACTTCGAACGATAGTGGTAATACATGGATTGATAGGACAAATTCTCTCGGTTTTAAAAATTGGAATAGTGTTGCCTCAAATGCTCTAGGAGACAAATTAGTTGCAGTAGATCTAGGTAATGGTTATATTTATACTTCAACAAACTATGGCGTCTCTTGGACTACAAACTCTAATTCTTCAGGGCAAGGATATTGGTATAGTGTTGCATCTGACTCCACTGGTCTAAAACTTGTAGCAGCATATGAAAACTCTGGATACATATATACTTCGATAGATGGTGGTATCACATGGACTACAAATTCAAATTCATCGGGTCAAAAGAATTGGTTTTCAGTCTCTTCGTCTTCTGATGGAATAAAACTTATTGCCGGAGCTGTGAATGAATATGTATATGTGTCCACTGATAGTGGTGTAACATGGACTTCAAATGATAATTCTTCAGGTCCAGGATATTGGGGAACAGTTACTTCTGATTCTACAGGAGGGCATTTGGCTGCTGCGAATAATAGTGGAGAGATAGTAACTTCTGTGGATAATGGTGTAACATGGAATACTAATAACAGTGGAGTTACAGGTTATGTGCATGTTACTACAGTTGACCAGAACAATACTCCAGTCTCTGGTGTATCTGTTCAAGTAGAATGTGAAGGTGGGGTGTGGACAGATCTAGGGACTACTGATGTTGACGGTACTGCAAATGGTATTCCGGGAGTTGATGCTCTTTGTACAGATAGCACTCGAATAATTTTAAAATACTCAAAATCAGGTTATTTGGATAGTCAAACATATTTTAATAATAATGATTATTATTACACTACTGATAATTTTAATTTTATAGTAAATATACCTTCAGTCGAATCTGGTCATACTGATTCGTATTTGGCAGAATATTGGAATGTTCCAGGTGGATCACAGACTCAGCCACGATTCCCCACAACAGCACCTGATTTTACGGCAACAGCACAGACTATCGACTCGGATTGGTTAAGTGGTTCACCTAATAGTGCTATTAATATTGATGGTTTTCTTGCTCGCTATAGCAAAACAACACATTTTGATGCAGGTGATTATAGATTTACTATTGATAGTGATGATGGTAATAAGGTGTATATAGATGGAGTTTTGGTTAACGATGATTGGAATAATAGAGGTTCAGGTTCACCTGATATTCAAACCAAAACTATTTCTGCCGGAGATCACACAATCACTGTGGAATATTATGAGAATGGTGGTAATGCTACTTTGCATTTTTCTTATGTTCCAGTAAGTATTATCTCTAATGCAGTAGAAGTCTACGAGAGTGCTGATACGGCAGTTACTCCTAATACACCAGGGAATATATCAACTCTTGATAATACAGTTGCACACGATGGTACATATTTAACTACATCAATTTCTACAAATGATAGTGGTTATGATTCACAAGTTTTTAAGTTCAGTTCCGATTTTACGGGGATAGATTTACCAAAATTTAGTACCAATTGGTTTGGTCATGGTGCTGTACCTAGTAATAAAAATGTAACTCTTTCGATTTGGAATTTCTTGTCTAATACATGGGATCAAATAATTTCAGATCATTGTGCTGTAGATTGTGCTTTGTCAGGATTTAAGACAGGCACAGGTTATAAAGATGATAGTGGAAATTCATGGATTTGGGCAAAAGCTGATAACAGTTATGGACCACCAGTAATTTCAAATGAGACAGATAGTGGCGGATTATTACCAGTTCAATGGAATACTAGTGTTGCGGCTACAACTCAAATAGCTTATGATACTGTATCTCATGCTAACTGGGGTGACTATGCGAATCATTTAACTGATAGTACTATGGTTACAAGTCATATAATGTCACCAGCTCTGACAAGCAATACGACTGAATATTGGAGATCTCTAGCATCATCTTCGGATGGATTAAAAGCAGCCGGAGCAACTGATTGCGGATATATCTGGACAACTACAGATGGAGGTACTACTTGGAATCAGTCAGGCTCAAGTAATAGTTGCTGGACTTCTATTGCAATGTCAGCTGATGGTTCTGTTATAGCCGCAAGTGCTTCTGGTGATAGTATTTATATCTCGACTGATGGTGGTGCAACTTGGACAACAGATTCAATCTCTTCAGGGGCTCGTAGTTGGAATTCTATAGCAATATCTGCTGATGGTACACATATAGCAGCAGTAGATAATAACTACGGATATATATATACTTCTACAGACACAGGGGTGACGTGGACGACAAATTCAGATTCTTCAGGCCAGAACTATTGGCAGTCCATTTCTTCTGATGGAACTGGATTAAAATTAGTTGCAGTAGTTTCTAATAATAATTATGTATATACATCTACCAATGGTGGTGTTACGTGGTCAACAAACAATAATTCATCTGGAAATCATTACTGGTATGCTGTTGCCTCTTCTTCTGATGGGACAAAACTTGCTGCTGCGGATGAAAATTATGGGTATATATATCTTTCAAATGATGGAGGGTTAACATGGACACCAAATACTGCAGCAGGAATGAACTATTGGTTTACTATTTCGATGTCTGGTGATGGATCTAAAATTGTTGCAGGTATAAGTTGTGGAAATATTTATACATCTAATGATGGTGGTGCGACTTGGATTAATCATACAAATCTGTCGGGGTGTTGGAATGCTACTAGTATTTCTTCTGATGGTCAGCATATGTATGCAGCTAAAAACGGAGGTAGTATTTTCTCTTCAACAGATGGTGGTGTGTCGTGGGTGAATCAAACAGGACAATTCTGGTATTACCGTATACGATCTACAAATGCTACAGGCTCAGTTATAACAAGCGATGAGTACAGTATGCATTTTGACGGCTCATCTTCTTGTCCGTTTATCTTTACAAATGATGGAAATAAATATAATTTCATTATTGATGCTTCTAGTTCGGCGTCTCTCGGATCGGGCTTAGACATACCTCTATGGACTGCAAATCAATTTTATAAAGATGGAGCATATCCAAACCCTCTTTCGTATGTGAAAATTC
Source organism: uncultured bacterium (assembly GCA_903929735.1). GTDB lineage: Bacteria > Patescibacteriota > Minisyncoccia > Phycocordibacterales > UBA9973 > UBA8515. Next base: position 8,416 of record CAIYVW010000048.1, on the reverse strand, counting down.
CAAATGGATATCTTGCTCCAGTTGGTACTACAGGGCATTCTTATTATGATATAAAAACTACATTTGAATTAAATGAAGTAAACTACCTTGACCAAGTAGCACTGCAAGTAGTAGATCATGATCCTAGTGTAGACATATATCCTGACTATAGAAATACTGGGGTTATACATACTATCAGTAAGACAGCACCAGCTCCTGTCTCAGTTACGACGCAAGACGGCAGAGATGTGACAAGTTTAATTGCATCCAATGATAATGTTTTTTGGCATAGTACAAAAGGTATGAATCCAAACTATATAACAATCAAGCTTACAGACGATGCGAATACGCCTGCTAATTTAAAACTTGTAATTAAAAAATCTAAAGAAGGAGAGTTTACTGGATCAAAAGGTACAGATCAATTCCAGTATAAAAATAGTAGCGGTGTATTTGTACCATTACCTCTAGCATATAACCCATTCTCAAGCACTAGAGATGGTGCATTAAAATCATCACGTAACGTTGTGAATACTTTTGGTACAGACACCAAGGTTATCGATTTGTCTGGACTTTCGATTAAAGACAATACAATACGATTAATAACAGCAAACAATCAACTTCAGTGGGATATTGATTGGATGGCTGTTGACACTTCACCTGATGCTTCTTTAACTACAACAACTCTCGAGCCTTCATATGCTGATTTACATTTCCGTGGAGTTTCTAAAAAAGTTTTTACAAATCCAAGTGATCCAAATATGACTAGTTTACGTCAGCCTGATTATAGTCAATTAGTAAAAAATATAGGACAAGGTCAACCTCTTACAGGAAATGCTACACGGTATGGTGATGTTCTTCCTCTTATAACTTCTGTTGATAATAAATTTGTTATTCCTGTTCAAGGAGATGAACTTTCTTTGAAATATTCTGTGCCAGAACAAGTTGGTGGAACTACTCGAGATTTTATTTATAAGACTTGGGATTATCATAAATCTTGGCATATACCTACAGGTACTACTATCACACCTTTGCCATTCAATGAGATGACCCGTTTTCCTTATAAAACAAGTGAAGAGAATTATCCATTAGATGCTGATCATTTTGCTTATCAGAATACTTATAATACCCGCGTAATAAATTGGGGGACGGCACAAGATACACAAATCCATCACTCGCTTAATACAGATGTACTCTCACTTTCAATATCAGAAGGTACGGATATTACTCCACCTTCTACTCCTACTGCTTCTCCAATCGCCAATACATATAATTCTGCTCAATCTGTAACCCTTTCATCTGTTGGTAGTGATTCAATACGTTATTCAACATCAAGTATACCGGCAGATTGTTCGAGTGGTATACTTTACTTTGGTGCTATCTCAGTTTCTACTTCAGAGACAATTTATGTTCGAGCTTGTAAGTCTTCAAATTCCACTTCATCTGTTGCAAACTTCCCATTTATTATTTCAGCTTCCCATGGTGGAGGTTATCAAATTATTCCAAATTATTTGAATAAGATAATTTTACCTCAATCACAAACATCAACTCCAACAGTTTCAATTAATACCCCTGCTAAAATTACAAATATTGGACTACCACTTGGTTTCCAATTTAAGAAAGATTTGAAACCAATGACTACAAAAAGTGATATTAAGAATCTTCAAATTTTCCTCAATAATAATGGATTTTTGATTTCAAAAACCGGTGCTGGTTCAAAAGGTAAAGAAAATAATTACTTTGGTTTAAAAACAAAACAAGCATTAATAAAGTTTCAAGAAGCTTATGCAAAAGATATTCTTACACCTCAAGGTTTTAAAAAGGGAACAGGTATTCTAGGTCCTTATACTCGAAAAATAATTAATGTATGGTTGCTCAATACTAATCATTAAGAGTTTGTAAAAACCTTATTTATATTTTTTAGCTTTCAAAATAACCATATTTCTGTTATATTCTACACATGTCACTATCAATCGGAATCGTAGGTCTGCCAAATGTGGGGAAGTCCACGCTATTTAACGCTCTTACTAAGAAGGGTGTTCCTTGTGAGAATTATCCATTCTGTACTATAGATCCTTCTGTGGGTGTTGTGGCTGTTCCTGATGATAGACTTTGGAAACTTTCAGAATTTTCAAAATCTGTTAAAACTATCCCTGCCGCTATCGAATTTGTGGATATTGCTGGCCTAGTAAAAGGAGCATCAGAAGGAGAAGGTTTGGGTAATAAATTCTTGGCCAATATTCGTGAAGTTGATGCTATTTTGGAAATGGTTCGTATTTTTCCATTAAAGAGTGATAAGGGAGATGAGATACTTCATGTTATGGGAGATATAGACCCACTTCGTGATATTGAAATTATAAATCTAGAACTTATTTTGGCTGACCTAGAAACTGTAGTAAAAAGGAAAAATAATATAACGAAAGAAGTTAGGAAAGGAGATAAAGAATTTATATTAGAAGATGAAGCTCTTTCTAAGCTTATTCCTGTTCTTGAGTCAGGTAAGCTAGCAAATACTATAAATTTCAATGAAAAAGAAATAGAGAAAATTAAACAACTAAGTCTTTTATCTATGAAGCCATTTATTTATGGTCTTAATAAAAGAGCGGGAGCAGACAATTTGGACACTTCAAATCCTGAAATTTTTAAAGAGCTTACAGACTACATAAAGAGTATGGGCTCACGATATGTAGTGATAGATGCAAAGATCGAACATGAACTTATGGATTTTGAAGGAGAAGAAAAAGAAATATTCAGAAAAGAATTAGGAGGGGGTGAAGATGGAATAAATAGTTTAATAACTGAAGGTTATAAACTTTTAGGTCTTGATACTTACTTTACGACAGGAGAAGATGAGACTCGTGCTTGGACAATAAAGAAGGGTAGTACAGCACCTGTCGCAGGGATGGCTATACATACAGATTTTAAAGATAAATTCATACGAGCTGAAGTTGTTTTCTGGAGTGATTTACTTGAAGCTGGAAGCTATGGTGAAGCTCGTTCAAAAGGAAAAGTAAGGACAGAAGGCAAGGAATATATAGTTAAAAATGGGGATGTGATAGAGTTTAAAATTTAATAATATTTATTTTATAAAAGAGCCTTTAATAAGGTTCTTTTTCATATTGACATATGATATAAAATATGTTATACTATAAAAGATATAAATATTTTGTAAATTTAAAACCTAAAAGGTTATGAAAAAAAGTTTTTGTAGTGTTTTTATGTTCATGATTATTTTTTGTTCAGAATCTTTATTTGCTCAGGGTAATAACAGTAAGGAATTTAAACTTACTGGTGATATCAGAACTGGTACTGGATTTGCACCATTGTTTGGATTAAAGACTTCAGAGTCTTGGTCTGAGTATTATTCATTTGATATCAAGCATAAATCTGGTCTTGGATTAGGAGCTTATCGGTTTAATGATTTCCAGGAAAAAGGACTTGGTAAAATTGGATTTTTTGACCTTTATTGGTCAGGAAACTTAGCAAAAAATATTTCATTATACAGTGCATTGGAGTATGGATTCTTTGATAATGATAAACAATCATCGTTCTATTGTCCTTACATAATATTTTCACTGTCTACTTCATTGGTAAATTTTGATTTTTCACCAATGTATTGTTATTACGACAAACAAGGGTCTGATCAATTTGTTTTTCGTTTTCGCCTAACGAAAGAAATTTACAAGGGTGGAATGATAAGGCTTTCCGGCTGGTACAACAGTCTTATTGAAAATAAAGTTTATGGAGCAGTTGGGTTCACTCAGCAACTTCCGAGGAATTTTTATTTGCAAGGGGATGTTCTTTTCCGGGAAGGAAAAACTCAACCCATATTATGTTTAGGGTATAAATTTTAAACCCATTGATAGTAAAACTCTCAATGGGTTTTACTTTGTTTAATTTTATTTTTAAAAAGATACTAAATATAGTAGAATACATAAATGCAAGATGATTGGCAAAAAGCAGAAAAGTTTTTGAAGAATGATGGGGTTGTAGTACTACCAACAGATACTTTATATGGAATAGTAGCTAGTGTGGATTCTAAAAAAGCTATTGATAAAATTTATAAAATAAAGAAAAGGGATAAAACTAAGGCATTAATCGTTTTAATATCATCAGTTGAACAGTTGAAAAGTTTTAGTATAAAAGGTGATTTTTCTAATATATTTAGGCCTAAAGTTAGTGTTTTGTTGTTTTGTGGAATTAAGTTTATTTATATTCATAGAGGGACAAAAGAAATTGCTTTCCGACTTATAAGTTCTAAAAATAAAAATTTACATAATCTTATAAAGAAGGTGGGACCTATAGTTGCACCTAGTGCAAATAGAGAGAATGATAAGCCAGCTGAAACAATTAAAGAAGCCAAGGATTATTTTGAAAATAATATCGATTATTATATAAACGGAGGGGTAAAAAGGGGTGAACCTTCCACTTTGATTCGAGTGAAAGATAATAAAGTTGAAATATTAAGACAGGGCACTGTGAAATTCAAATAAATTTCACAGGTCTGACCTGTGAAATAAGAACAAGTGTGTTGTAATTATATTAAATATAAAATAAAAAATAGAGTATTTAGCTCTATTTTTTATTTATGGTATTTTGTTGTTTTTTAAGTTCTATTATTTCTTCTATTAGTTTTCCTAGAGTATCTTCTATTCTAGCTAACATTTCATCTTCTTTCTTTTCTTCTTTTTCTTCATTTTCATCGTCTTCTTGTATTTCTTCCACATCTTCTTGAATCTCATCAACATCTTTCTGAATCTCATCCACATCTTTTTGTATTTCTTCCACATCTTCTTGAATTTCATCGACATCACGAGCGACAGCATGTAGTTTACGTGATTGACGATTAACAGACATCTGGATAAAAATAGAAAGATATATAGCTTCTAATGAGACGATAGTTGTTACAACAAGCAATATCTCTTCAAAAGGTATACCAAAGAAATAAAGCAAGAAAGATACTATGAATAGTATAGTATGTATTATAAGAGATTCAGTGGAACCAATAAAACGAGTGGCTTTTAAAGCCACTTTTTCTATATTGTCTAATGATTTTTTCTTGAATCTCTGCATATTTATGTATTTCATTATACACCAGTTTTCTGATATAATATAATAATTATGGAGCCAAATATAAACAACCAAAAACAATCTAATTTTGTTAAAGTTTCAATTATAGTTGCTATTGTTATCGTTATGAATCTATTTTTTAATTACGCAGTTTCTCTTGTTTATAAAGAGCCGGCTTATGATTCTTACTTTAAGACCTCTCAAGTAATAGAAGCTGTGACTACTAAAGACAAGTGTGTATCAGTTGGAGGTCAATGGAATGAAAGTATTACTCCTGTTGAAAAAGGCAAGACAGAAATTCAAGGTTATTGCGATGTGAATTATACTAAACAGATAGATTATAATAATGCTCGCAAGATTTATGAAAAGAAAGTATTTATAACTCTTATTATCTTAGGAATAGCTTCTCTGATATCTGGAGGCTTCATAAGTATTCCTGTACTTTCTGTTTCCTTTGCTTGGGGAGGGGTACTTTCATTGATTGTTGCATCTATGCGCTACTGGTCTCAAGCAGATAATTTAGCAAAAGTCGTAATACTCGCCCTGGCTTTAGGAATTCTGATTTGGCTAGCAGTAAAGAAATTTAATAAATAGATTAGATAGAAAGTTACACAAATTATATTATAAAAAAGTCCTTGGATGAGGGAGGATGAGGAGCCAGATATTTTTTTATAAAATAATTTGCTCACACTTATTAATACAAATGAAAAACTACGATCATAAAAAAATAGAAAAAAAATGGCAAAAAGAATGGGAAAAGAATGGTGTATATAAAACATTAAATCCTGGTAAATCTAAGAAGATGTATGTTCTAGATATGTTTCCTTATCCTTCAGGTGTTGGGCTTCATGTTGGACACCCACGTGGATATATAGGAAGTGATATCTATGCTCGTATGAAAAGGATGGAAGGCTATAACGTACTTCATCCCATGGGTTATGATGCTTTTGGTTTGCCAGCTGAACAATACGCACTTCAACATAAGATTCATCCAAGAAAAGCTGTAGAAGAAAATGTTAAAACTTTTAAACATCAACTTTCTATTATAGGTATGTCGTATGATTGGTCTAAAGAAGTAAATACTACTGACCCTAAATATTATAAGTGGACTCAGTGGATCTTTTTAGAGATATATAATTCTTGGTATGACAAGACGAAGAACAAAGCACGCAAGATAGATGAGTTAATATCTATCTTTGAAAAAAGTGGTAATGGAAAAGTTAATGCAGTCTGTAATATTAATACAGAAATTTTTAATGCTAAAGAATGGAAGGCTTTTTCAAAATTAGAAAAGCAATCAGTATTAATGAAATACAGACTTGCTTATGAAGGTTATAGCGAAGTGAACTGGTGCAAGGAGCTCGGCACAGTCTTGGCCAATGATGAGATAGTAACAGACGATAAGGGAAATATTGTCTCTGAGAGAGGTGGCTATCCTGTAGAGAAGAAGTCTATGCGTCAGTGGTTCATGCGTATTACAGCCTATGCAGATAGGCTTATTTCTGGTTTAGATAATTTACTATGGAGTGATTCTATTAAAGAAATTCAAAAGAATTGGATAGGTAAAAGTGAAGGTTCTCTGGTCAAATTTTCTGTAAAGAATAATTCTGAAAAAATAGAAGTTTTTACAACTCGTATCGATACTATCTTCTCTGGAACATTTTTAGTTATTGCTCCTGAACATAATTTTATACAAAAAAATAAAAGTATTATTACTAATTATTCAGAAGTTGAAAAATATCTAGAAGAAGTAAAGAATAAAACAGACGAGGATAGAATGAATAAGGATAATAAAACAGGAGTAGAGTTAAAAGGTGTAAGTGTGATTAATCCAGCCACAAATAAAGAAATGCCAGTATGGGTAGCTGACTTTGTATTAGGTTCTTATGGTACAGGAGCTGTGTTTGCAGATGCTCATGATAAAAGAGATTTTGATATGGCTAAAAAATATAATATACCATTGTCGGTATCTATTAAGCCTGATAATGATGTTATATTTGAAAGAGTTAAAAAATTAGAAGAATGTTTTGAAGGAAAGGGTATTCTATTTAACTCTGGTGAATTTGACGGTATGACTTCAGACGAAGCAAGATCAAAAATTACAGAATGGCTTTCTACTAAAAATTTAGCATCTAAAACTATTAAATACAAAATGCGAGATGCTATATTTGCTCGTCAGAGATACTGGGGTGAGCCAATACCACTCAAGCATGATAAAGATAGGTTGATCACAGATTTAAAATTAAAAAATCTTCCCTTAGAGTTACCAAATGTTAAATCATATGAGCCTATAGGTACAGGTGAGTCACCACTTGCTGGAGTTAAATCATGGATAAAGGAAGGTTATGAGACAAATACAATGCCAGGATGGGCTGGTAGTTCTTGGTATTTCTTACGCTATATGGATCCAATAAATGGAAAAGTTTTTGCTGCAAAGAAAAATATAGATTATTGGAATATAGTAGATATGTATGTAGGAGGAGCTGAACATGCAACTGGTCATTTACTTTATTCACGTTTCTGGAATAACTTTTTGTATGACATGGGTTATGTACCTTTTAGGGAGCCTTTCAAGAGACTAAAGAATCAGGGTATGATTTTAGCCACAGATGGACGTAAAATGAGTAAGAGATGGAACAATGTTATTAATCCAGATGATATAGTAGATAATTACGGAGCAGATACTCTACGTGTCTATGAGATGTTTATGGGTCCATTTGATCAGAGTTTACCTTGGTCTACTGAAAGTATTATAGGTTCTAGAAGATTTATCGATAAAGTTTGTAAGCTTAAAGAAAAAACTACTGAAATAAAAAGTGACTTAGAACTCGAAAAAGTTCTTCATAAAACGATAAAAAAGGTCACAGAAGATATAGAGTCTATGAATTTCAATACAGCTATTTCTTCGATGATGATTTTAGTAAATGAAATGGAAAAAGCTGAAAATGTTTCAATTAAAGATTTTAAAATGTTTCTTCAGATTCTCGCTCCATTTGCACCACATATCACAGAAGAACTCTGGTCTAATCTAGGAGAGAAGAAGTCTATACACAAGAGTCCTTGGCCAAAGTGGGACAAAAAGAAGATAGTGGACGATACAATCAAAATAGCAGTTCAAGTAAATGGAAAAGTTAGAGGAGAAATAATAATAAGCTTAGATGAGTCAGAAGAGAGTATTAAGAATATTGCATTGAAAGAAGAGAAAGTTATTCCTTGGATAGAAGGTAAAGAAATTAAAAGAGTAATTTATGTTAAAGGCAGAATAGTCAATATAGTAGTCTAGATATTCGATGATTTAATCTAAATATATTTTACTATTTTAACTATTATATGTATAATAAAAAAATAATGACTAAATTTTATAATTTTT
>CAIYVW010000047.1 GCA_903929735.1 uncultured bacterium | reverse complement strand
TATAATGTTATAATTCTAAAATGAAAAAATACATTTCAATTTTATTATTAGTTATATTTATTGTTCCATCTATTGCATTTGCTTCATGGTGGAATCTGGGTTCATGGGATATATTCGGCTTTCTTCATAAGAAAGAATCTTCTAGACAAGTACCTGTAGTAGATAATAAAAATTATGAAGATAAAATAAACGAACTTCAAAAACAAATAGAAGAACTAAAAAATAATCAATTAAATTCTTCGTCGACTTCTTCTTCTATTAAAGATGAAGTTAAATCACAATTAGAGAAAGAATATAAAGCTAAATTAGACAAAAGTATTTCAAGTCTAAAAAGTAAAACATTATCTGAAAAAGTAGGTGTTTCAAAAGAAAAGCTTACAGCTTGTATTAAAGATACAGATACAAATTCTCTTCAACTTAAAATACAGACAAGTGTAGAAAATGCTATGAAATTAGTACCTCTTGAGCAAAGAGGAACTCCATACGCTATAGTTATAGGTAGTAATGGTGTCAAAGAAGAGATTCGTGGAGCCATACCAATAGATCAAGTCAGAAAGGTAATTGATGAAGTTAGATCTGGTAATGTTACAGCTTCGTATAGTGGTGAGGTTTCGTTATCAGAATCAGGAGATCATACTCTAGGGGGTTCAAATGCGACAGTTAAAATAATAGAATATTCAGACCTTGAATGTCCTTATTGTAAAGCTTTTCATTCTACCCTTAAGACTTTATTAAAAGAATCAAATGATATATCTTGGACTTATCGTCATTGGCCTATACACCAGAATTCATTTGAGAAGTTAGTTGCGGCAGAATGCGTTGCAAAGTTAAAAGGTAATGATGCTTTCTGGAAGTATGTTGATCTATTGTTTGGTATGCTAAATCCATCTAGTAATTCTGTAACAGATCAGTTATAAAAAAAGTACCTAGGAATTATATTCCTAGGTACTTTTTTACTTTTTTGAATTTATTTCAGTATAGAATTCTTTTCTGTCTTTTGAATATAGTTGTGGGTTTCCATTAATATCTTCTGGAACCTTAGAATAGTCAAAGGCATTTATGTTTATATCATTTATCTTACTTAATTTTTCTATAGCATTTTCTAAGTCTTTATCGTTACCATTTATAACTATTCCAGAAGCAGATACTTCTGGGTGCTCTATTACTTCAAGCTTTTGAAATCTGCTTGCATTTCCTACATCTCCAATAGGTGAATCTCCAATTATCAGAAGTTTATCATAAGGAATTTTTATACCTTTTTGTTCTAATTTCTTTATAAGCCATTTCATTTTATATTCTTTTGTGACCCCTATATCTGTATCTGTGGCACAATCCATAAATGACTCTGCTAATCCTGCATATTTACAAAGAGCATTTGCGAACTTTTTTGGATTAGCTGTCATACCTACGACAACTACTCCTGACTTTTTATATAAAGTATTTAATTTATAAACAGATTTAATTTTTGATTTTTCAAAAAATTCTGGATTTTCTTTCGCTTGCTTTTCTACTGTTTCGGATGCTATGTCGTCAAATTTCTCTAAGAGTCTATTGCTTATTTCATGATAAATATTTCCAGGCTCATCTATATGTTCACCCTTTTTCCCAGAAGCTAGGAAATCTTTTGCATATATATCTGCGTCCTTCCATTCTTCTTTGCCAAGAGAGTAGATAGCATACATGTGGTAAAGCTCACACCACATAGTTCCTAGTCTAAAACCATCCAAGTGAACCTTGCTGAAATTTTCAAGTCCATCTTTTTTTACTGCATCTGGCCACATACTTTTACGTATTTCATTATAGGTGGGCTCTAAATGAAGTAGAGTCTTATCTATATCTTCGAATACTATTAATGGTGGCTTACCATCCTTGTCTAATTTAATAGAGAAATTTTCAAAAGAACCATCCGCTTTTTCCAAGTTAGATTTGAATGATTTTCTTTCAAGTGATTCTTTATTATTTTCTATGTGGTTAATTCCTTCCATGTTTGTATGGTAGCATAAAAAGATGGATATTGGTGAGACGGTGAGTATACTGATTAATGATTGTAAACACGATATGGCGGGGCCGGCAGTAGTCTTATCGGTCCTTATAGGACCAGTACACCTTTTCCATTCGTGAATACACTCACACGGAAAAGGTTTTCGATTTCCGCACGCAAGCCAAGTAGTTGGCTTGCTCATCTCCACAATTTAAAAAACCTCACCGGAATGAGGTTTTTTAAATTGTGGAGATGGCGGGAATCGAACCCGCGTGCGAAAGAGAATCTTAAATAAGTCTACATGTTTAGTATATCCAATTGGGTTTAAATGTTTGTTCTAGAGGATATACAAGAAAAATAAACACCGAGCTTTTTATTGTCGGAAATTACAGCAAGCTTTTGTAATTTCGTAACCCGATAAATTATGCCCACACTCTGTATCGGATGTAGAGAGAGCAGACACCCACCAGACCTAAATTTAGGCTAAAGCGGGAACAAAACCAGCAAACGCAAAAGCGTAAGGTGATTTTATTTTAGCGACTTTGTTTGCACTTAGTCTTTTCCAAGAAGTTTTAAAAGATTCCTGAGTACTTTACATGCATATATTAAGATGATTCCTCTCGTCGAAGCCGATCATCCCCAATGTTAACGAACTTTATATTCTCTACTTATTTCTCTATCACTTTCTCTTTTCTTGATAGTTTCTCTTTTATCAAAAACTTTCTTTCCACGAGCTACAGCAATAGAAACTTTAATGTAGTGCCCTTTACTATACAATGAAAGTGGTATAAGAGTCAATCCTTTAGTTTCATCTTTATCTGCAAGTTTTTTTATCTCTTTTTTGGACAGAAGCAGACGCCTTGTTCTATCTGGATCATAACCTATCTCGGTATTGTGTGGTTGGTATGGAGGAACATGCATGCCCAGTATATAGGCTTCTCCTCCTCGTATAACACAAAAAGCGGCCAGTATACTACCAAGACCTCCTTTTATGGATTTGACTTCAAAGCCAGTTAATTCTATTCCGGCCTCAAAAGTTTCTTCTACTGTATAGTTAAAATGAGCTTTTCTATTATCTATATATGTTGCCATATATCTACATGTTAGCAATTATAGAAAATAATATCAAAATTTAAAAAATCAGACGTTTTTTCTTTGTCGATTTTTGTGTATACTAGTAGGTACTATGGATAAAAACAAAAAACCAATTCAACCAAAAATACCCAATATTACTAATCAGATAATTATCGCTATTTTGATATTTATCAGTATCACTATTATGTATACTCTTTTTGCAAAAAAAGGAGAGAATATTAAGCAGATGACTATTTCAGATGTGGCTCAAAGTGTTGTTAGTGGCACAGTTGAAAAGATTACTGTTTCAGGAGGTGATATAAGTGTAATTTTCAAAGATAAAACAAAAGGAGAAGCCAAAAAGGAATTAGAAAGTTCACTATCTACTACTTTGTTTAATTATGGAGTAACACCAGCTGAACTAGCAGCAACACCTATAGAGATAAAGACAGAGTCTGGTTTCTCTTATTGGTTTATGGCTTTATTCCCATTTTTACTACCTGTATTCCTTGTTATATTCTTATTTTGGATGCTGACAAGACAAGCAAAAGGTCAAGGTATGCAAGCTTTCACTTTCGGTCAATCAAAAGCTAGAATTACAGACCCCAGTGATAAAAATAATAAAGTAACCTTTAAAGATGTAGCTGGTGCTAAAGAAGCCAAAGAAGAATTAAAAGAAATTGTAGATTTTCTAAAGAATCCTAAAAAATTCTTAGATATTGGAGCACGTATTCCTAAGGGTGTACTTCTTACTGGTGCCCCAGGAACAGGAAAAACTCTTTTAGCAAGAGCTGTAGCAGGAGAAGCAGCCGTTCCATTCTTTCATTTATCAGGTTCTGAATTTGTCGAAATGTTCGTGGGAGTTGGAGCTTCACGTGTTAGAGATTTATTCAAAATGGCAAAGAAAGCTGCTCCTTCAATCGTTTTTATTGATGAAATAGATGCAGTAGGAAGAGTTCGTGGTACAGGTGTAGGTGGTGGTAATGATGAAAGAGAACAAACATTAAACCAGATATTGGTTGAAATGGATGGATTTGAACCCAATGAGAAGGTTATAGTAATGGCCGCTACAAATAGAGGAGATGTTCTAGATCCAGCTTTACTTCGTCCTGGAAGATTTGATAGAAGAGTTCGTTTGGATTTACCAGACCGTTCTGATCGTGAAGAAATTTTAACAATACATTCTCGTAAAAAGCCTTTCGCAGAAGATGTTAATTTGAAAGTTATAGCAGAACGTACTCCTGGATTTTCTGGAGCTGACTTATTCTCAATAATGAACGAAGGGGCAATTCTTGCAGCTAGAGAAGAAAGAAAAAAGGTTTCTCAATTTGATCTTATTCGTTCTATAGAAAAGGTTATGATGGGACCTGAAAGAAAGAGTCATTTACTTTCAAAGAAAGAAAAAGAAATAACAGCTTATCATGAGGCAGGTCATGCCTTAGTAGCTTCTATGTTGCCTCATGCTGATCCTGTACATAAAGTTTCTATAGTATCTCGAGGTAGCGCAGGAGGGTATACTCTTAAGCTTCCATTAGAGGAAAGAAGATTACAAAGTAAAAAAGAATTTTTGGATGATATAGCTATGTCTCTTGGAGGTTATGTTGCTGAAGAAATGGTTTTTGGAGATATTACTACAGGTCCTTCAAATGATTTACAAGTTGCTACAAGCTTGGCCCGAGCTATGGTTACACGATGGGGTATGAGTGAAGAAATAGGACCTATAGCTCTTGAGAGTGATGGTGGGCAAACAATGTTTGGTCAGGGTGTGAATGATAGAGAATATTCAGAAAGAGTAAGTGCTTTGATAGATGGAGAAGTTTCTAAAATAATGAATACAGCTTTTGCTGTGGCTAAAGGAGTTCTTACAGACAAGCGTAAAGTTTTAGATGCGATAGCTAATAAGCTTATAGAAGTAGAGACTTTAGAACAAGCAGAATATAACGAAGTTATAATAGCTAATGGAATAATACCTAAGAAAAAGGAAGAAGTTAAATAATTATGAATTAAAATACAAACAGCCCCAAAGCCTTACTTTGGGGCTGTTTGCAACTTTGGTAAATTTTCGGTAGTATATAAGAGTTTAACCTTCTGCTCTTAGCTGTTTTGGTTAGACGAAAAAATTTAGAAGAATAATAGTTTATCTGTTTATATACCAACATATCCGCCCTTAGCTCAGTTGGTTAGAGCACAGAGCTTATACCTCTGGGGTCCTAGGTTCGAATCCTAGAGGGCGGACCATATAAAAAACACACTAACGTGTGCTTTTTTTTTGTAACTTCTCTTACTTTTTATAGATATTAGGTATATAATTAAACTAAATTATATTATTAATTATTAACTTATCTTTATTATGAATGAAGAAACAAAAAATACTAGTGAAAGTTTAGATTTAAAAATGTTTGCAGATAAATTAGTCGAAGAGAAAAAGTATCCTGAAAACTTAGAGAAGGAAGTAATAGATCAAATTAAAAAAGATGTATTAAGTAGACTAGAGGATGCAGTGAATATGGTTATTATAAGTAATTTATCTGAAGACAAATTAGTAGAGTTTAATGATTTAATGGACAAAGATGTTTCTGATGAAGAAATGCAAAAGTTCTGCTCAGATAGTATTCCAGGTCTTTCACAATTAATAGCTTCAGAGCTTATTTTATTCAAGCAGACATATCTTGCCTAATTTAAATATTATTTACTAATTTAATTTTCAAATATGGATAAATTCCCTCAAAAAAATAGTGACAGTCTAAAGGATGAAAAAGATGGACAGAATAAAGGAGAGACCCCAAAAAGTTCTCTAATTTTAGGTGAAGATGCCTATGTTAAAAAGAATTCAGATAGATTCAAAGAACAAAAGGTAGAAGAAAAAACAGAAGTAAAAGAAGTTACTGAAGAAGTAAAAGAAACAACAGATGATATAAAGAAAGAAGAAGTAGAAGAATCTAAGCCAATTTTGATAGAAGATAATAAAGAAAAAATAACTGATAAAACTCCAGAGCAGATAAAAGAAGAAGCTAAAAGAAGTGCTTTAGAGAAAATTAAACAAGGGGTTTCTGTTGTTAATGCCGAAGAGCTAGCTATAAATGAAGCTCGAAGGGCAGCAGATGCAAATATGACAGAATCAGCCAAGAATCTTAAGGGGATTAAAGGTTTTTTTGTTAAAATATGGAAGCATACTTATTTTGATGAATACTATAGACAAAAACAAGTAAATAAAGTAACAGCTGATATAAAAAATTCAGACAATATTTATGTAGGTAGAATCAAAGATGCTGACAAGACTGCCCATGAAAGTGCTATGAAAGCGATTTCTGATCGTTTTACTTCTGAATATGAAGGAACATTAAGTAAAGGTGAAGAAAAAAAGATTTTAGATGATAAAGAACCCGAAACTATAAAAGCAAAAACTGATATTAAAACAATCTTGGATGATTATGCTATGGGTAAGATAGATGATGAGGTTTTTAAGAGTGAGAAATCTAGGATTATAAATGGATTAAAAAAGGAAGATTTACTAAAAGGGGCCAATACTTACGCAGATAATCTTTTTGAAATAGCACAGAATGCTCGTTTGGCTATTGAACATGGAGCAAAGATGAATGAACTTGATTATAATTTGAATATAGTTATAGGTAAAGCTAAGAGTAGCTTGAAGACAGAAGCACATTTTAATCTTGTAGATAAGGGTATAGATAAAATGAAGAAATCTAAAGTTGGTAGATTTGTAAGTCCAGCGGTTCTTTCAACTGGTGTAGGTGTAGCATATTCACTTTCTGTTTTCTTTGGTAGAAGAGTCATGGGTAGTAAAGCTGCAGCCTATGCTTCTTTAGGAGGTTCTGTTGCTGTGTCTGCTGCTTTTGCTGGTATGAATGAAAGTCAGAGAGTTGCACTTGAAAGAGCACAACGTAATGTTGAAGTAGCTGAAGGTTCTGTTGGTGAAGCTGGAGATAAACGTAGAGAACAGTTGGACCAGTTTGGATATAAAATGGAAAGCTCAACAGTTTTAGCAGAGAATCTACGTAGCTTAATGTTTGAAAAAGATAAGGATGGTAAAGAGGTTTTAAAAGATATTAAGAAAGATGATTTAGATAGTATCATAGCTAGTCTTAGTGAAATTGATGCTCGTAAATCTTTAAATGTTAGAAATAAAATCGATCTTATCTCTTATTCAAGTGCAGGAAATGTAGAAAAAGAAAGTACAGATCTTACTATTCTAACCGCTAGGGCAAAAGCTGAATTAACTAAAAAAATAGAAACTGATTTGAAGGATGGTCTACCAAAAGGGGAGACTTTGGATTCATATTTAGCGAAACAAACACAAGTTGTAGAGAATACTCTTCTTGGTGGAGAGAAAGGAATAAATTCTTTAGATAAATCATTCAGTAAATATAAATCAGGACGTATAGCAAAAAAGATGACAGGTGCTGTAATTTCAGGATTTATAGTTGGTGGTGCTATTCAAGAAGGAGTAGCTTTAGCAAAAGATGGAGTTCATAGTGTCTTTGAAGGATCTTTATCTGGTCATGCCACAATGCAGACACCCTTTGCTCATGCTTGGGGTTGGGCTACGGGTCATCCTACTCATATGGAAATGGGAAATTCAGTAACTGCTAATTTTAATGGTCATAATTTTTGTATACCAGAGGGTACTACTATGGTTAATAATCCAGATGGAACTATTAACTTAATGAGAGGAGATAGTGTTATTTCTAGTCATTTCTTACCCAAGTTTGATAGTGCAGGTAATCTAGATGCTTCATCTATAGCAAAGCTCGGAGAAGATGGAGTAATGACAAGTACAACTCATCAAATAATAGATTCAACAAAAGAGGTTACAACAAATTCTAAAGATTGGATTCATACTCATCCAGGAGAAACCATAAAGGTAAGTCATGATTCATTTATGGATCAAAATACTCCTATGGTACAAGATCCAGCAAATCCTGGTCATTTAATTGGTGCAGATGGGAATGAAGTTCAAACTCATTGGGGAGGTCCCAATGGAACAGGTATTAATGAAAATGGTGATGCTGTTTTGAATGTTTCTCATATGACATCAAGTAATTCATTTCATGAAGGTATATCTGTTAATGTTCCTGAAGAAGTTAAAAATGGAAATGTAATGGCTATTATTTATCTTAATGGTGGGAGTGAAGGTATACCAGTGCCAGTAGGTGCAAATGGAGATATCATTTTTGATCACAATAATCCTATTATGCAACAGATATTTAAACCTGATGCTAATGGTCATATAGTCTCACACGCAAAAGTTATTGAAATTGTTCAAAAAATGGGACTAGATAAAAATGGAGTTGAACATGTTCGTGCTCTTAGTGCTCTTAGAGGGGAAGGTCTTGATAGTATCAAACACTTTATACCAACTCATGAAGATATACCATATACAAATCTTGCTCCATCTATAAAGACAGAAATGCCATACTTTGTTCCAATACTTTCTCGTAGACCATTGGGTCCCGTAGAATTAGGAAAAGATAAAGGTGGTATAGATAAAAAAGATTCAGGTAAAGATATGGGTGCTATAGGGTCAGATATAGATAAGCCTAAAGATGACGGTATCTTAGCCCCAGAGAAGAAAGAAGGTGGATTGGAAATGAGTCAGGAAGAATATGATGCTATGAAAGATGATTTGAATATGCTAAATAAAAAGATTCAAGCATCTGAAGGTATTATCACTTTGACAAAGATGGATTTTAAATCATTGTATGGACAGAAGAGGTATACAGATCTTAAATCGATTGGTGAGGGAATTCCAGTAAGGTTTAATAAATATGAACTTCAAACTATAGGAGATGAAATGGAAGGATTACTTTCTAAAGCTAAGGTTGTTTCTAAGGAAGCTTTAGCCAAATTAGCTGAAGAAGAAAATAAGGCTAAAAATTTACAATCTAATTTAAGGTCAGATTTAGAATTATTAAATCAAAGTATTAGAGACTCAAAAGGTATAATTACTTTGAAGGAGTCTGATTTCAAAACAGATCTTGCTAAAGAAAAATATAGGAATCTTAAATCAATACCAGAAGGGAAAAACTTAACTTTTAATAAAACTGAACTTGAAAAGATTGCTACGGATGTTGAAAATTATCTTTCAAATTATGGCAAGATTATGGAAAGTAAAGTTACAACTTCTGAATCAAACGTTCCAGAGACAAAAGAAGATTTATCTAAGATAAATGAAGGAGTTGTCGAGAATAATAATGAATCGGATAAAAAATCTGAAATAGAAGAAGTAGTGGATAATACAGCTACAGCTCAAAAATCTATAGAAGTTAAAAAAGAAAACTTTCAAGACTTATTACAAATAGGTAAAAAGTTTAGTTATGGTTCATCTGAATATGAGGTTGCTAAGCTTTCAGGTTCTTGGACTGATGTGTTTAATCGTGATATATCTGTGATAACGAAAGATAGCAAAACTGGTAAAAAGAAAACTGTTCGTTGGAATAAAAAAGAATTAAATAAGTTGTATGAAGATGGAAAGATAAATACAATTAAATAAAGTAATAAAATAAAACTCTCAATAAATAATTGAGAGTTTTATTTTATTCAAAATGTAATTTAATATTTTTGTCATGTAAGGTAGAAGCTAGAAGGGGGGAATATTTAAGATCTTGGTCTATTCCTATTATCTTTATTGCTTCATTTCGAGCTGCTTCTACCATTTTTATATTTTTAATTGCCTCCATACCTAAATCTGTAATACCCCATTGTTTATCTCCAGAAAGAAGTCCTGCCCCACGTAAAGAAAGATCAAGTTCTGCAAGCTCAAATCCATTTGAGGCTTTTGTAATAGCTTTCAATCTATCCATCGTTTTTTCAGTTTTAGCATCAGCAAATAAATAACAATATGACTGGTGGTTAGATCTTATCACTCGCCCTCTAAGTTGGTGTAGTTGAGCTAATCCGAAACGTTCTGCTCCTTCTATTATTATAGTTGTAGCATTAGGTACATTTACTCCGACTTCTATCACCGAAGTAGAAACTAAAATATCAATCTTATGCTCATAGAAATCACGCATGACTTTCTCTTTCTTATCTTTGGTCATTTTACTATGCATTATTTCTATATTGTAATCTGGAAATATATCCTTCTTTAATCTTTTAGATTCAGACGTTACAGATTTTACATCTAATTTTATTTTCTCTTCATCATCTTGCTCATCTATTTTAGGACAAATAACATAAACTTGCCTTCCTTCTTTTAATTCTTTTTTTATATTTGTATAGGCATTCTCTCTTTTATTTTCACTTATTATTTCTGTTATGACTTGTTTGCGTCCTGCCGGCATTTGATCAATTATACTCAAATCTAAGTCTCCATATATAGTGAGTGCAAGTGTGCGAGGTATAGGAGTAGCAGTCATTGAAAGGTAATGTGGAGCATGACCATCTTTCTTAGCTAATTTCATTCTTTGATTTGTTCCAAAACGATGTTGCTCATCTATTATTACTAGACCTAAATCCTCGAATTCTACTGTCTTTGATATTAGAGCATGAGTTCCTATGACTATTGGTATTTCTCCATTTTTAATCCACTTAAGAAGTTGATTCTTGGCTATAGGAGTCCAAGTTTTTATTTGTGAGCCATTATCCCATCGAGCGCTTTTACTTGGGAATTTACGACATCCAGATCCAGTCATAAGAGCAATAGAAATCCCAGTATGTTCAAAATATTTTATAAAGTTTTCAAATAATTGAATAGCTAGAACTTCAGTTGGAGCCATATAAGCTACTTGTAAGTTACCAAAATTCTGCCCCACAGGTCTGTTTTTTATAACAGCATAAGCAATGGTTGCTGCTACGAATGTTTTACCACTTCCTACATCTCCTTCAAGTAATCGTGACATAGGTTTATCTTTAATAAAATCATCCAATATTATATTTATAGTATTAGTTTGTGCATCAGTTGGAGTAAAAGGGAATCTAGAAATAAAATCATGTATATCTTTATATGGTATTTTTAATTTGTAAGAAAACATTTGCTCATATTTTTTTCTTTCTTGTTGACGGGCTAGTTGTATGAAGAATACTTCTTCAAAAGCAAATCTTTTACGAGCTATTTCTCCATGTTCCTTTTTCTGAGGCATGTGTATCCAGAAAAGAGCAGTATGTAATGCTGGTAATTTATATGAATTTAAGATTGAATCTGGTATATAATCGATTACATTTTTAACACAATCTTGTTTCAATATTTTCTGTATAGCGTGATAAAACCATTTTGAAGTTATACCATTTGATTCTCTGTATACAGGGAATCCATATTGAATATTTACATCATTTTTACTAAAAAGAGAATCATGTATATCGATAGGTAATATGTCTTCTTTATTTATCTCTGGATTAGTTAAAGTCAAACCATAATTCTTACTATCTGTAACCTTACCTGTTACTCTTACAGTTGATCCTTCTTTTAGCATTTTGGCTAAATAGGGTTGATGAAACCATACTATATTTATAGAACCTGTTAAGTCTGATAGTCGAGCTTCGCCCATCGGTATTTTACTTTTAAACCCCTTTTTAGTTTTAAGTCCTGATATACTACCGAGTATTGTTACATTTTCTCCATCAGATAGAGTATTTATATTTCTTACCTCACTGATATCACTATACCTAGAAGGGAAATAGTAAAGTAGATCCCTTAGTGTTTTAAGCCCAAGATGATTTAGTGCTTTCTTTTGATTTATATCCAAACGAAAATGATTTTCTATTTTATCTGTAAGATTCATTATATTTTAGTTGCAAGGATATTATATCAAATATTTACTCAATATGAACTTTGACTCCCAGATTTTCTTTTTTGATTTTAAGAGTAAGTATTGCAAATGAACCAAGTGCAACAACAATACTTGATATTACAAAAACATAATTATATGCATTAATTTGAGCCTTAAGAATTATGAGTGAAGTATATTGTTGCATATCTACTAGTCTGCTACTGAATAGATGGCTATAATTATTTATTTGTAATATGTTATGTTCTGTTCTGTTACTTAATATTGTCCCAAACAAAGCTATACCGAATGCCCCTGCTATATTTCTAGCTAGAGCTAGTATAGAAGAGGCAATTCCAATTTCATTAGGTTGAACCACTGAAGCTACGATACTTGTTCTTTGAGCCATTCCGAATCCCATTCCAAAAGCCATAACACATAGAGGTATGATAATAGCTAATGGTCCCGATCTAGGGTCTAAGAAGGAGAATAAGAAAATACCTAAAGCGGCTACAATTGTACTGAAGAATATAATATATCTAGCTTGGACTTTACCAGATAAAGCTCCTCCTATAGGAGAGGCTATCATCATAGCTGCCGCCATAGGCATAAACAGATATCCAGATTCAGTCGCTCCGTAGCCAAGGAATGTTTGAGCAAATATAGGAACAAGGAATACGCCTCCCATCATTCCCATAAATACAACAAAGTTATTGAAAAGTGTATTTACAAAAGCAGGTATTTTAAAGAAATTTAAATCAACAATTGGTTCTTTGACTTTATGTTCTATTTCTATAAAAATTTTAGTGAAAATTATTACTACTAAGTAAGAAATGATACTTGAAAGTGATAACCATCCCCAGTCTGACCCTTTGTCTAAAACAAGAACTAAAGCTGAAAGCATTGTCCCTAGAGTTATCGCTCCCCACCAATCAAAATATTTTGTTTTAATATTTGATCTTGATTCATTTATAAATCTTAAGGCCATAAGAGTTCCTATAATTCCGATTGGTAGATTTATAAAAAAGACAGAACGCCATCCGAAATTATCGATAAGAGGTCCTCCTAATAGGGGACCAAAAACAGAAGCTGCCGCAAAAGATGCAGACCAGAATCCGAGAGCTTGAGCCCTTTCTTTACCTTCTTTGAAAGTGACAGCAATGATAGCCATAGCTGTTGGGTAATCAGCTGATCCTGCAATTGCTTGAATAATACGGAACACTATCATAGATTGTAAATTCCATGCAAATCCTGCTAATACAGAACCTAATATAAAAATAGCAAAGCCTATAATATAAACTTTCTTCCTTCCCAATGTATCTCCTAGCTTTCCCCAGATAGGGACAAAGACAGCATTAGCTAGTATATAAGCAGTAGCAATCCACCCAGCAGAAGAAACAGTGATGCTGAATTCATCAATGATTTTTGGTAGAGCAAGATTTACAATTGTCTGATCGAGTCTCCCTAAGAAAGTTCCGATAATAACTGTAAATAGTATCCACCATCGCAGGTTGTTCTGCTTGGTTTCAGTCATATTATTTTCTATTGTAAACTTTTATTTTAGCTGACATTCCATTTTTAAATTTAGTATATGATGATGTATCATATTTTACTTTGATCGTAAATTCTTTATTTTCTCTTTTGTCAGAGATACTAAAAACTATACTTGAATCTTTAGATGTGTCACTTACTTCTTCAACTTCTCCTGTATATGTTTCACTATCAAAAGCATCAACTGTAAAAGTAACAGGGTCTCCAATTTTAATTTTAGATAAACCTGCATTTTCTTTGATAGTTCCTACTACTCTTAATTCTTCTGGGTTAATCATTTTTATAATAGCTTGAGAAGAATTGAATACTTGTCCTGGAGTGTTACTAGTATATATTATTATTCCATCAATTTTTGATTTCAAAATTTCTGAACCTACTCTAGCAAGAGGAGCCCCTGCAACTACTTTATCTCCTTCTTTAACATAAACTTCATCTAAAATTCCAGAAGTTTCTGTACTAATAGATATTATAGGGGCAGAGATTTGACTATTCTCTATGCTGATATAAGAAGAGATAGATTTATAAAACAGTATTCCTCCTGCTATGATTGTGACTAATATTATTCCTGTTAGACTTTGAACCCAAGGTTTTGTAAAAATACTTTTTTTAGGATTTTCCATATATTTATTTTGTTGTTATACTGATAATATTCTTATTTGCGATTACAGATTGGCCTACTTTTAAATCTTTATCTACAAAAGTTATAACACCATTACTAGGAGCAGTTATAATATTATTCTGGTAAG
The DNA here is from genome assembly GCA_903929735.1 of uncultured bacterium. GTDB lineage: Bacteria > Patescibacteriota > Minisyncoccia > Phycocordibacterales > UBA9973 > UBA8515. The sequence goes on along the minus strand of CAIYVW010000047.1, from coordinate 15,412 downwards.
CTCCCATTGCTGCTTCATATGCTCCACGAGCTGCATTAACTTGTGCTTTTGCTACACTTGTAACACCTTCATCACTTCCTATTGTTTTAGATAATTCTGAAAGGACTTTATTCCTAGTATCTAGCGCTAGTTCATAAGCATTTTTATTTGCTAAATAAACATTACTTTTAGTATTTGGAATATCTATTGTCCATTTAATAGCTGAATTGAAAGAATTAATTTTATTAAATTTTATTTGTAGTCCACAATTTCCCAAAGAAACTGGATTACTATATTTAATACCAGCAACTCCAGACTCTAATCCTTTATATATGAAAGAGTAACCTGTATCACTATCTCCTGATTGATAGGGGTCTATTTCATAGCTTCCTTCTTTATTACAGTTATAAACACCTGTAACTATAGGAGCATTTACATCTTGTGCACTAGGAACTCCTTCTAATCCTGAGGAAAGTAAAGTTTGATATGCATTTTTAACTATTAAATCTTGTTGCTCCTTAGCATTTTTATATTGTAAATTAAGAGAAGCGTATTGTGCTTCAGCTAAATCAAGAGCTCCTTTAGCTTGATTCACTAAGCCTTCTCCATCAGGGGCAACTAACTTGGCTAATATTTGACCTTTGTAAACTTCTTGTCCATTTACTACTGGAGCACTCTCTATTCTGCCACTTTTAGGAAAAGCTAAATTAATAACATTTAATGAACTTGAAATACTAGGAGTATTTGTGTCAGGAATTATATTCACAACGGGGGCTTTACCTACTTGTCTATAAGAAATAACTACTACTATTAAAGCAATAATAGTAAAAAAAGGTATAACTATTTTGGGTTTGGATAATGTTTTAATGATTTTATTTTTCATATAATTTTTTAATTAGAGACACATTTATTAAGGATACGAACTAAACTTTCTTTGTCCTCATCATTTATTTTGGAAAGCATTTTTTTGAACATCGACATTTTCTTTTGGTGTATTGATTGTATTAGTTTATGAGATTCTTTATTTAAAACGATATGAACAGTTCGTCTATCTTTATCTGACTGAACCCTACTAACTAAATTCTTTTTGACTAGAGTATCTATCAGTACACTAGCTGAAGGGGGAGTGATATGTAGCCATGAGGATATATCTTTCATTGTTACTTCTCCACTGTGTGCTATATGCACTATGACTTCAAAGTGGGGAAGAGTTAATCCTGACCCTAGTGCTTCTTTCAATAATGATGTAGTCATTGTTTGACGGAAGTTTATAAGAACGTCTTCTAATTGTTTTGTTATTTTTGTATTTTTCATAAGTTTATCTAATATTTAGATTATCTAAATATTATCATATTTAATCCTTACTTGTCAATACTATTAAAAAACACAAAGTAAATCTTTGTGTTTTTTAAGAATTTGGATTATTTTATCTTCTGAGCAGAGTTGAGAGAAGTTATTTTCCCTATGTCCATTTTACCTATTTGTTCTTGATCCATTCCTAATAGTTTTACTCCCAGATAGACTACTAATGCTATCGTTATAAAATCAATACCATTGTTTAAAAATGTCCCATAGTGAATAGTTGATTTACCAATATGGATAATTTTACTATTCAAATCATCTACCCCTCCTAATGCTGCATTTAATATAGGATTAATAATATCTACCACTAATGATGATACGAACTTCGAGATAGCAGTTCCTAGGATGAAACCAATTGCTAATGTAACAACTCCTTGATTCTTAAGAAAGTCTCTAAATCCAGATAGTCCGCTTATTCTATGTAATCTTTTTAATTTAGTCATGTTCATATTATAACCACAAATAATGAGTACAAGCAAATATGTATTTAATTGATTATAAAATTTTACAGAGGCGGTGAGAACGTGAGTACACTTTTCGAAGCTTACAGCTTTAGTACACCTTTCGCGTACTTTGAAATTAGTATTTCAAAGTACAGGCTCAAGGTCTTCTCATCTCACACGCAAGCCAAGCAGTTGGCTTGCTCACCTCCGCAAACAAAAATAGCTCAACATAAAGTCGAGCTCATTTTTGTATTTGCGGGGACACTCGTGTTAGGACTTATCACGGACAAGCCCTGTAACGTTATTTCTAATAATTTTATATTACCATAACGACGTATCTCGTGCGGATTAAAAAAGTGACAAAAGTGACACTACTTGAGCATATAAAGTTACAGGCAACTGTCACTGTTAACAATGTTTATTATTAAAACAGAAAGGTTTTTCTTTTAACATATCCTTGCTTTTATTGAATTCTTCTTCGGAAATACCTTCAAACAAGAAAAGTGTTACTAATTCTAATAATAAATCTCTATCAATATCAATAGAATCATTTAAAAAATTGACATATCCCTCAATCGAAACTTCATCACTTAAATTTTTATTCATTGAATTATCATCGTGCCAATTAATAGATAAAGCGTTTTCAAAATAATGAGGATCAATAATTAATGTTTTATGTGTAATACCGTTGCGTCGTTCTCTAAAACTTTTCAATAATGAAGTTATATTGTTGTAATAATTTAAAGTATAGGAAACTATTATTCTATTAAACTCAATTTCTTTTGGACCTAAGGGCTTGTCTCTAAACTGGTCATTTCCTGTTTTTTTATAAATATATTCTGCTAATGTTTTCTCAATATGAGTGGCTAATAAAAAAAATATACCCAATTTTTCTAAAATCACTTCTTTATTTTTGAGAGTTTCAATTCCAAGCTGTATTGATTTTTTATCCATATATAATTAGATATTAACACCTTGAATTTATTATTCAAAGTCTATTCTATCGCTGAACAACCATATTTAAAAGATAGCATGCGACCACACTACTTATTTTTAGTTCTGCATAGACTTAGCAAAAGACTCTTTCTCTGACACCATTGGTATATGGAAACATATACAACAGCCCAGTTTAACCACCCCATTATTAGCCAAGTAGAAAAAATTAAATACGTATTATATGCTCGTAAATCTACTGAGTCAGAAGAAAGACAGGTTCTTTCTATTGATTCACAGGTTAAGGAAATGCTACAACTTGCCGAACGTGAGGGGTTGGAAGTAGTTGAAATCAGAAAAGAATCTCATTCAGCTAAAGAATCAGGACAACGACCTGTGTACAAGGAAATATTAGAAGATATTAGACGAGGTAGATTTAATGGAATACTAACTTGGGCACCTGATAGACTTTCAAGAAATGCTGGTGACCTTGGGTCAGTCGTTGATTTAATGGATCAACAATTACTTTTAGAGATTCGTACTTATGGACAGCATTTTAAGAATTCTCCGAATGAAAAGTTTTTATTGATGATTCTATGTTCTCAAGCAAAACTAGAAAATGATAATCGAGGTATAAACGTGAAGCGAGGATTGCGAACGAGAGTAGAGATGGGGTTATGGCCTGGGATGGCACCGCTTGGATACTTAAACCAAAAGTTAATGGACAGAAAGTGTCAAATAGTAATTGATCCAGATAGAGCACCTATTATAAAGAAAATGTTTGAGAAAGTAGTGTATGAACATTGGAGTGGAAGAAAGGTATACAACTGGTTACGATTTGATTTAAATTTCTATACTCGAGGAAACAAACCCCTGACACTCTCGGGGGTTTATCGTATCTTTAATATGTCAATATATTATGGACCATTTGAATATCCAAGAAATTCTGATAACTGGTATCAAGGAAATCATACCCCAATAATTACTCAAGAGTTATTTGAAAAAGCTCAAGCACAATTAAAGAGGGATAGGATCGTAAGAGAAAATAGAGAGTTTGCTTTTACTAAATTATTTACATGTGGAATGTGCCAATCAGGAATTACTGCTCAAGAGAAATATAAAGAACTTAAAGATGGAACTACTGCTAAATATGTATACTACTCATGCTCAAAAGCGAGAGATAGGAATTGTAAAAATAAATATATTAGAGAAGAAGAATTGATAGATGAATTATTCAAAGTAATTGATAAGGTAAGTATCAATGAACTTGGTATGCGAATTAAACTTGAGGAAGAGATCAAACGATTCAATCGACTTCAAAGATTAGCAACAAAAGGCACACCAAAATACTCAATCAACGAAGATGATGTGAATACAAGAGAATATGCCAAATATGTACTTAGGGAAGGCACACCTCTCGAAAAACGAGAATTGCTTGGACATTTAAGGAGTAGGTTGGTGCTGAATGATAAAAAAATTACTCTCGTAGAATAATAGAAAAAATCAGTTAAAAATGGTAAAATCAAAATATGAAAAAAGTTGTATTTATTTGTAATGGGAATATTTTAAGAAGCCAAATAGCTAAAGCCCTATATAATAAATTAGCAAAAGATGGTTCGATTGCATATAGTTATGGAACACGAGTAGGGGCTAAGGGTACACAAGGGATATTGATTTCTTCTGTAAAAGGAATGAACGTAACTATTAATGAGTTATTGAAACAAGGAATTGATATTTCAAATGAACGTTGTGATGAGTTAAAAGAAGAATATTTAAAAAATGTAGACAAAATAGTGGTAATGGCCGACAAGGAGTATATTCCATTATGGTTGAATAATTATAAATACGAATACTGGGAAATAATTAACCCAGATTATATTGATAGTAAAATAGCAAGTGATGTAATTGAAAGTATAAAAGAAAAAGTATTAAAATTAATTGAATAAAAAATTAAAAATAATATGAAAAAAGATACAGAGACTGCATTAAAATGGATTGTAAATATACTAAAAGAGCATAGTATTCCATTTCAAATAGGTGGTGGATTTGCTGCTCGTATGTATGGGGTAGAAAGAGAACTTGCAGATATAGATATTGCTGTCCCTACAGATCGACTAAATGAATTACTACTAGAGGTAAAAGATTATATAACTTATGATTTAAGACATTATTTAGATGAGAAGTGGGATTGTACTGGTATGACAATTAATTATGAAGGTCAAGAAATTGATTTTGTTGGAGCACAAGGTAAAAAAATATTTGATGAAATTAATAAAAAATGGATAACACTTGAAAATGATTTTTCTAATAATGAATACAAAGAGATATATGGTTTAACCATCCCATTAATGCCAAAAGAAAAATTGATTACATACAAGTCTATACTTAAAAGAGATGTTGATTTATTAGATTTAGAAGGATTAAGAAAATAATATGACAAAACTCTATATTCAACGTGAAGAAAAAGTTATAGAAACTAATAAACAATTTACTCATGTAATGGCTATAGCTCTTGATTCAAGAACTCAATATAAAGATGGAGTAATTCGTTGTATTACAAGTAGAGAGGGAGATGTAACTGTAAAGGGGTATGTTGATAGAAGTGAACTACATAAAGTACAAGGGAATTCACTAGAACATTTTGAAATTGGTGATCGTCTGGTTATTAAAAATGAAGAAGAAATTATAAATAATCTAACTCCTCTAGGTTGGGATTTTATTGGATTAGAAGATCCAGATATTTGGATAGATGAAGTAACTAATTTAATGCATTTATATTTTACAATTCCCATAAAACCATCAGAAAAAATGCGTGATAATGGAGAGAAAATAAAAATACATCTTGGTCATGCTGTTGGAAAAGATTTAGACTCTCTAGAAATGACAATGCCTGTACTTATGGACATAATACAATTAAGTGCAAAAGAAGTTTCCATAGCTCCCCTTAATTCTAAAGGTTTTAGATATAATCTTATTGAATCTAGGGATCGCCAAGTTGATACGACTTATTCTATTATTAAAGTAGCTATTGCAAAAGATATGGGTGAACCATGGGAATATGGTGAAACAGTATTCCACCCCAAAGAACATAATATTCCATGGATTGGTGGTCATGCATCACCTGGGCCTTTGTTGCCCAAGAGCTTTATTGATGTCGGCGAAGGAAAATTATTAGGTGTTATAAATGGACGAGAAGCTAATCAAAAAATGGGTGACAAAATAAAATATGGAATGTTCTCAATAGGATTATTTATTTATGATTATGAGAACGGAAAGATCGATTGGGTATCACCTCTACCATTTATTCAAGATACTGAAGCAATAACTATTACATTTGCTAGTCAGTTTGTAGAGACAAAATCAGGTGAAGGAATCTTATATGCTCACGTAGATGATTCATTTGTCAGAGCTTATACTTTAAATGCTGAATCTATAAAATCATTATTGCCATAATTTGGTGTATAATATGGAAATGAATAAAACTTTTATTTGTCTCATCACTGGTCCAGCTGGATCTGGTAAATCGTCAACATCAAAAGCGTTAGCAGAAAAATTTGAAAGAAGTGCTGTAATTGAAGTTGATACTCTTCGCCATATGATAAAAGGTGGTTATGTAAGGCCTTATCCTTATAATGAGGAAGTGGATTTACAACTTTCTCTTTGTACAAAAAATGCCTGTGATATGGCCAATAATTTTCTAGAAAAAGGTTTTAGTGTTTTTATTGAGGGTACTGCAGGAAGAAAAATGTTAGAACAGTATTCAAGTTTCTTTAAGGATAAAAACTTCAAAGCATTCTTGCTTTTGCCTTCTGTTGATTCTCTCTTGAAACGGTTTGATGATAGAGGCGTTAATGAAGAACTTCGACAGAGAACAGTTGACCTTCATAAGCAATTTTCAGAAAAGAAAGATGAGTTAAATTGTCAAATTATTAATTCTAGTAACCAAACCTTGGAAGAAACAGTGCAGGAGATTTATAAAGCAATTTTATGAAGCCAATTCTTATCACAGGATATGTTAATCCAGACCTTGATGCAGTTGCAGGAACAATTGCATATTCTGAGTTTTTAAATAAAACAAGCAGGAATTCAGTAGTTGGTTTAATTGGAGAACCTCACGATGAAGCAAAATATATCCTAGACAATTACCATATTAAATATCCTCAAATAATACCTAATGCGGATGACTTTGATGAGGTTATCCTAGTAGATGCCAGTGATTTAATTGGTATTGAGGGCAAGATAGCTCCAGAGAAAGTAATTGAAATAATAGACCATAGAAGAGTTCACGAAGCAGATAAATTTCCAAATGCTAAAGTACAGATAGAGCTTGTAGGTTCTGCTTCCACATTAATAGCTGAAAAATTCATTCAAAATAATATAGAGATATCTAGGGAATCAGCTATTCTTTTGTGTGGAGCAATTACATCAAATACTTTAAATTTTAAAGGTGGTGTCACAACAGATAGAGATAGGGTTGCTTTTGAATATTTAAATAAAATAGCTCAATTACCATCAGACTTTGCAAAAGAATTATTTAAGTCAAAATCTGATTTATCTGGTGATAAATTAAAAGAAAGAATTTTGGGAGACTTAGCTTGGTTTAATATGGGAAATAAAAAAGTAAGCATTGCTCAAATAGAAATGGTAGGAGCCAAGGAACTAATAGAGAATAGGTTAAATGACATTCTTAAAATTTTAGAAGATATTAAGAAAGAAATGAAACTAGATTTAATATTCCAAAACACAATTGAACTTGATGAGTGTAAAAATTACTTCGTATCTAACGATAGAGAAACACAAAAACTTTTAGAGAAAATATTAGATATTAAATTCAATGGATCTGTTGCAGAAAGACCTAATCTAATAATGAGAAAGCAAATAGTACCTTTGCTGAAGGAAGAACTAGAAAAATAATTTGCGGGTATATAAATACAAAAAAGAGTACATTATGTACTCTTTTTTGTATAACTTGTAGCTTTGTGGGTCACACTTAGTGCTCAACTAAATGGGTCATCAAAACTAATAGGTTGTCAATGCGGGGGGTACTAGACGAAGTTAGAACCTACCTTATGACTAATTCTATCAGTAAATTTGGAATAGTAAATACTTGGTAAGTACCCATTTTATAATAAAATTAAGCTGAGTGCTGGTTGATGTTAACATCAACTTCAACTGACTCTCCGCCACTTGTAGCATTTATTTTAAAAGTATAACTGACTGGATTATTTGGAAGTACAAATTTTACACTGTATGTTTTACCATCTGCTGATTGAGAACTAAAAGAATCTACAAGTGTACCAAAAGAATACACTTCAACTTTACCACTAGATTTAATGTTGGTTGACCAAGAAAAATTACACGAATTATTCGGGTGGGTTGTAGAACCACCACAAGAACCATCGCGGTATGTAAAGGCTAATGGAGAGTGTTTTGTAGTAAATTGAAAATCTTTATTTTTCCACGCATTGTTTGCGATTGCAGTAATAGAACCATTAAAAGACGAATCACTATCTAAATTATTTATATCCACTTGGTGTGTAGTTCCAACACCATTTTCTGATATATATTCGTGACCATTAAGTATAACTTTTGATTCACTCTGTATGTTTGTTCCCCAACTTATTTTTGCAGAATTTTCAGTGGAATCAATAACTATATTATTAATAGAAAGTTGAGCCAAAGCATCTTGCTCAGCCTTAGCCTTTTGTTCCGCTTCTAATTTTGCTTGCTCATCAGCTTTTTGTTTGGCAATCAAAGCATCTTGCTCTGCTTTGGCTTTTAAGTTAGCTTCTGATTTTGCTTGAATTTCGGCTTTATTATCTTTTGGAATATTTACAGTTGGTGTAACTTTTTTACTTTTATCTATTGTTGGAGTTTTGATAACTGGAATTATCTTTTTTACATCACTGTTTATTGGATTTGTAGTAATAACTTGTATTTGAGGTATTATTTCCTTTTTATTAGAATTAAAAATCTTCCAAGTGAAAGGATTCCACCAAGATGCAAGAGCAATTGAGGGGATTATAAGTACTATTGCAAGTAAAGTTAAAATATATTTTTTCATATAATTTTATTGATTAAATAAGATATTTTTTTGTCTAAAAAATTCATCTGATGTATAGTTTGGCACACCATTTGAAGAATTACCAAAATACCCAACATCTTCTTTGAAAGGGGTTACGCTGACATCTCTAGTAAAAAAACCAGTCAATATAGTTTTATTAGAATAGACATCTATTATCTGGTCATATTGATAAGATAATGAATTACTAAATTTATCATATTGTATATATCTTTCATAAAGAAGGCACGTATTAAGTTTAGAATTATAGTGATATTCAGGAGTATCCCATACATATTTATTGCCGACTGTATTACTGTTATCGGTTGAATGCCAGAAATTGAGATTATAAGCACTTCCGTCTTTACTACATTGTATTTGATTAGCTAATATCTGTTGCTTATCTTCTGGCGTTGGCGTCGCAACAGGAAGCTGTGAAGTGGTGGTATTTTGTGTCGCTGTGGAATTATTTAATTCATCTGGAGTTTTCTTGTTAAAAATTCCTATAAAAATTAAAGAAATAACAACAATAACTATAATGACTGTAAATATTTGATTTTTATTTTGTTTCTCTTCATTTTCCATATATTTTAAATTAAATTAATAAATAGTTTAAAACTTACTATGAGGATTTAGTTTGTGAACATCGCCTTATAGTTTGCCAAGATTTGCATCTCGGCTGCTATATTTGCTTGTATTCCTAATATATATTGATTGTCAGCTACTCTCATTCCCGCTGAATAATACTCCGTCTGTAATCTATTATAAGCATCTTGCAAGGCGCTTAATTGTGGAGCAGCTTCTTGTTTAGATATGCCAATTGCTGCTTCTTGTTCAAGGATTGTTTGAAGTTTTGATTCAGTTAACTTACATTTAGCAACTGGTTGACCAGCATAAGCATTATTGCAGTCTGTGTTAATATCATCAATTACCTGAAAAAATTGTGACTTCAAAGAATCTAATTTGGGATTTTGAGTTTGCTGTTCTACATTATTTACTTGGGGAATTTCACAACCTGTCCCAGAACTGTTTAAAACATAATCAGTTTTACAAACACAATTATATTTACCATCAGTTGTGGTGCCGTCCCACGTTTCATTTGGAAATTGCTCGCTACAGATTTGATAACCAGTTTTTGGAACAGAACATATATTATTACTATTCAGTGTGTATCCAGTTGCACATTCACAACTGTTTTTTACTGAATCATATGTAGCATTTAACCCATTCTGATTTTGACAGTATGTTAAAGAATTTATACAACCACCAGTACTTTTATCAAAAAATGACCCCTCAACACAAGTTGTGGAAAGAGGAGGTGCAACTTGTGGAACTTGTTTTGGTTGAATGATGTTCTTTTGTGGAGTTATTTTTTTTGCTACAGGAAAATTGTTTTGTTTGGTAGAAACTGGAGGAATTGTAACTTTATTAGATATATCAGCAGTGGTGGTTGGTGTAGTAATTTTCTGTATTGGATACTCTGTATTGGTTTCTGTTTTATGAAAACTCCAATTATTAAACCAACTAAAAGGATTATACCAAGACGCAAAAGCAACTGACGGAACTATAAACACTATTAAAAGTAAAACTAATAGATATTTTTTCATATTATTTTTAGCTAGAACGCAAAAAGCTCCTAGCCAGATTGATGGTTTTTAAGCCACCCATATCCGTTTCCAGATATGACACAGTGAAGTGTAAACTCTGACTAAGAGTTCTTTATTCTTCACTGTGTTTTTGACCATACCTTAAACTTTGAAATTTAAGGGTTAGGTCATATTAAATATTAAGTTGTATTTCAATATTACTTGAATTTTTCTTTAATGTAAAGTATTGTAAAGAGATAATGGACAGTAAAAAGGAGGCTGAAAAAGCTCTAAAGATTGTAGAGCAACAATATAAAGGTTTTGCCGATAGCATAAATTGGGATTTTTTTCGTGGACTTGCCCAATACACTAAAACAGTGCAAGAAATGATGCCGACAAAAGCAATTGTTGATGCCCTAGAAAAACAGCGAGAACTCGCTATAAAACCTTATATGACCTTGAGTAAAACTTCTTGGGAAGAGTTTACAAAATCTGCTGAAGAAGTAAGAAAAATTGTTAAAAGCATAAACGAGCAACAGAAAAAATATAAAATAGAATTGCCCGAAACAATGCTTGAAATAGAACAACAACTAACTGGTCAGCTTTTAACTGATGACCCATTAAAGTTTTTTAACGATAACCTTTTAGAGGTCGCCACCAGAATTAAAGCTCTTGGATTTGCTGATACTATAAAGAAATTTGAAGATGCTAAAAAAACAAATATTTATGCCAATTACACTTTTTCTCCTACCTATGAAAAAGCAGATTACGAAAAAATGGTACTTGAACGCCGACAAGAAACAGAAGCTTGGGGTGCTTGGATTAAACTACCTGAAATAGAAAAAGTAGTTCTTGAGCCAGAGGAATTAAATAAGCAGGCAAGAAAAGACCTTGAAAATACTCAGGGCGGAAGAAACATTAAAGAAACCAAACCTCATCTGTTTGCAAATTTTCAAACATTCCCTGTTCAAGAAATGGACAGGATTCGTTTAGGTAAAAAAGATGCTGAAAAATCTGCTTGGTTTGATATTTCAAAATATAAAGACCAAACAAAACGTGTGCATATTTATATTACAACCGAACTTATAAAGTCCGAATTTGATGCAGAAAGTGAAAATTCTGAAACAGTTAAAGCATTAAAACCAATAGATAAAAGAAAAGAAAAACCAAAACCTGCTTCTATAATAAAAATTGAAAATGATTATTTAGTTTTTGGTTTAGAAAAAATACCAGTAGAACGAGGACAAAAATCAATGGCCGAATTATTTCTCAAAAATGCCGAAATACACCATAATAATAAACTAACTCAAAAAGGTGTAGGAGTTGATATAGCAGAACTTCAAAAAGCTGGTGGTTATCAAAATGAAAGTGCTTACCGCAATGCCTTAAATAAGCTACGTAAGAAACTGAAAGATTCTCAATTTCCAGCAACTATTGAAAACCCACAGACCAAAAAATATCAACTCGTTATCAAATATAAATAGAATACAAAAACAATAGTAGCGTCAATAGTAGCGTTCATCATTAATCCCTTTTTGTAATTAAAGGTTTTCTTCTCAAAGTATCTACTCTGCTACGAAAAAGCCCAATTTTCAAGGGGTTTTTAAGCGTATACAATCGGCTTGTGGAACTACCAAAGCAAGCCATAGAAGAATACAAGAAGCTCTACCAAAACCGCTACGGTGTCGTTTTAAGCGATACTGAGGCGTCTTTGCGTGCTAATAATCTTGTGAATTTTTACAAGGCTACCTTGGGGTCGGAATCATTGAAAACAAAAGAAGTGGTTGAGAGATAAACTCACTATGTCCAGCTACTCTATCAATAAAATAAAGCTAAGGAAAAGTTATTCTATAACTGAAATGGCTTCTTTGCTGAATATAGATAGAAAAACTTGTAGTCGCTGGATAAGAGATGAAGGGTTGAAAGTGATTGAAGAAAATACAAATCCTTTATTGGTTATGGGGATAGACTTAGAAGAATTTATTAAAAAGAAGCGAGCCAAGAATCAGTTTACTCTTAAAGAAAACGAATTTCTTTGTTTCAAATGCCATAAGGCAGTCAAGTCAAAAATTGGGAGTGAAAGAACAATTAAAACTGGCAAAAGAATAGGAAAAGATAATCAAGAACAATTTAAGAAAACAGGCAATTGTGAAGTTTGTGGAACAGAAATAAATAAATATTTAGGAGTATCCCAAAAGGATTGATAGGTTATCCATTGTTACTCTTAAATGTCCCATCTAGCATTATTAAATAATAAAAAGTAAATATGACAAAAATAATTTATAAAAACGAACAACTTAAGAGAAGATTTTATGGGTGGCTTAAGGCCTCAAAAGGGTTCTCTGACGAAACAATTAAATGCTATGAAAAAGCAATTTGGTTGTGGGAGGATTTCTCAAACAAAGGCGATTTTGGTTCTTTCAATATGACTAAGGCGGGAGAATTTAAAGATTGGTTAAAGAGTAAAAAGAAAATTAGTTCTCAAGAAAATATCAGTATGTCTTATTGCTACGACAATCTAAGGCACATAAAGGTTTTCTTTGACTGGCTATCCAAGCAAGCTGGCTATAAGTCAAAAATAAATCAGACGGCTGTTGATTATCTTAATCTTACCAGAAAAGAAGTTCGGGAAGCTACACAACCTAAAAGCGTAGAGTATCCAACCCTAGAAGATATTAAAAATGTTATTGAAAATCTAAAAGGTAAAACTGAAATTGAGATGAGGGATAGGGCTTTATTTTCTTACGCTTTTTTAACTGGTGCGAGAATTTCAGCAATTCGGACATTGCCTATGAAAAGTTTTGATAAGAAAGAATTAGTGGTTCATCAAGACCCTGCATTGGGAGTAGCAACAAAGTTTTCTAAAAATATTACCTCTGTTTTAATCCCATTTGGATATGAAGAAACGCTGAGTTATTTTATTGAGTGGTTTGATTATTTGAAAGAGAAAAAGAAATTCCAACCGAATGACCCTATATTCCCAGCTACAAAAATAGAAAATGGCAAAGATAATATTAGTTATTACAATACTGGTGAGGTAGAAACAAAATTCTTAAAAGGGTCTGGCTCTTTAAGAAAGATATTTGAAAAAAGGTTTAAGCAGGTAGGAATTAAATATTACCACCCTCATACATTCAGACATTTTTGGGTTAAGGAAATATCAAAACTACCAATAACTGAAGAAGAGAAGAAAGCCCTTAGTCAAAATTTAGGACACGAAAATGTTGGGACTACTTTTGGCTCTTATGGTTATGGTAAAATTGAAGACAACAGACAGATAGAAATTATCCGAAATATTGATTTTATGGGTAGAAAAAAAGAGGTCAACGTTCTTATGAGTTTAGAAGAGGTTAAGAAACTATTAAAAGATAACGAAAAATAACTTGCTATGTAAAGAATAGTAAAGTATACTAAACATATGAAACAAGAAGAATTTTATACAGCTAAAGAATTAGCAGATAAACTACGGGTAAATATAATGACTATTTATCGCTACATAGATGCGAAAAAATTAAAGGCATATAAACTCGGTAAGGAATTTAGAATTGATAAAAAAGAGTTTGATAGTTTCTTGAACAAAGCAAAAACTAATGGAAAATAAAAGTGTAAAAATGATATATGGTGGCTACCAAAGAAAGTCTACCGAATCAGAGGATAGACAGGTTCTTTCTATTGATTCTCAAATTGATGAGGGTAAAAGAATTGCTGATGGTTTAGGTATAAAAGTTAGACCTGAACATATGCTTTCAGAATCTAAGTCAGCAAAAGTAACTGGAAAGAGAACCAAATTTAAACAGATGTTGGAAATGATTGAGAATGGAGAAATAAACGGAGTCATTGTTTGGCACGCAGATAGACTTTCAAGAAATGCTATGGATTCGGCCTTGCTTATTGACCTCATAGATAAAGGTAAGTTAATTGAAATAGTCACACCAGCTCAAACATTCAAAAATACTCCGTTAGATAAATTTATGTTTATGTTTCAGTGCAGTCAGGCAAAAATGGAGAATGATAAAAAGGGTGTTGATGTAACGAGAGGACTTCATAAAAAAGCGAGTATGGGAATGTATCCTGCTTCTGCACCAACAGGATATAAAAATGATAAGTATGCAGAGAAAGGAAATAAAGTACCACTCGTAGATGACGAGAGATTTCCTTTAGTTAGAAAAATGATAGACCTGATGCTTACAGGAAATTATACTGTTGCGGAAATATGGAGAATCGCAAAAAATGAATGGGGGTTTACTATGCCAAAAGGAAAGAAAATTAGTAGAGCAACAGTTTATAGAATTTTCTCAAACCCTTTTTATTACGGAAGATATGAATATCCTTTAGGAAGTGGTAAATGGTATGACGGTATTCATACTAAAATGATGGAGGTTGAGGAATATGACAAGATTCAATTCATACTTGGTAAAAAGGGCAAGCCTAGACCAAAAGCTCATATATTTGATTTCACTGGAATGATGAGATGTGGAGAGTGTGGAGCAAGTATCACAGCCGAGACTAAAATAAAAAGGCAAAAGAATGGGAATATTCACACCTATGTTTATTATCATTGTACAAAAAGAATAAATCCAAATTGTGAGCAGGGCTCAATTGAAGAGAAAGATTTAAAGAAACAAATTATAAAAGAAATTGATAGTATAGAAATTCCACCAGAATTTCACAGTTATGCGATGAAGTGGTTTAAGAAAGAGAACGAGAAAGAAATTGACAGCCGTAATGCTGTTATAAAGGCCAATGAGAAAGCCTACAAGGCCTGTCTGACGAAGATTGATGGTTTAAGCGATATGAGAGCAGGTGGAGAAATCTCCGCAGAAGAATTTGCAGAGAAAAAAATAAAATATCTAGCAGAAAAGAAACAACTTGATAATCTTTTTGGAAATACGAGCAAGAGAGTAGACAGATGGTTAGACACTGCTGATGAGATGCTTACCTTTATTGAAAATGCAAAAGATAAATTTGAAAATGGAACGATTCAAACAAGACGTTCAATACTTTCAACATTAGGTTCAGACCTCATACTGAAAGATAAAATACTCAGT
>CAIYVW010000046.1 GCA_903929735.1 uncultured bacterium | reverse complement strand
ATTTGAATCTTTTTAAAGAAATAACCACCTAACAATAAGAACAATACTGTAATTATAGATAGAATAGTGATATCTAACCCTATACCATAATGACTAGAATTTATAAGCAAATACCGAAAAGCATCAACACCATAAGAAAGAGGATCTAATTTGGTTATTATAGATAGAACCTTAGGAAGTCCTTCTAATGGGAACAAAGCCCCTGAAAGAAAAAATAATGGCATAATTAAAAAATTCATAATTAACTGAAACCCTTGCATATCATCTAAGAGTGAAGCTATCATTGTTCCTAATGCTGTAAAAAGAAGCGCAACTAAAAACATTACAGGAATAGTAAATATTATTCCTGTAAAACTATAAGGATGAAAACCAAAAAGCATTGAAAGGGCAAGAACTATAACACCCTGCATAGTAGCGACAGTCGCTCCACCCATAGTCCTTCCTATCATAATATTTAAACGAGACATAGGAGCTACCATCATTTCTTTAAGAAACCCAAACTGTCTATCCCATATTATTTCTATCCCTGTAAAAACTGAAGTGAATATTATACTCATACCGATAATACCCGGAGCTAGAAAATTTACATAATTACCCTGACCTGCCTTTTGAAAAACAGAGCCGAAACCATACCCCATAGCCAAAAGAAAGAGTAGAGGTTGAGCTAAAGATCCTAAAATTCTTGATTTAGAACGTAAGTATCTTTTTATTTGTCTTAACCAAAGTATATATATTTTCATAATTTATTTATATTTTATCTTTTCCACATTTTTCGATTCATACGCATCTGATCAACAGAAGTAGAAGACTCTTCTCTAATAACATTTCCGGTCAAAGAAAGGAATGCGTCTTCCAATGATGAAGTCTTTGTCTTCTCTTTTAATTCTGATGAAGTTCCTGAAGCTATTATTTTACCATGATCAATTATAGCAATTTTATCTGCTATACGATCGGCTTCTTCCATATAGTGCGTTGTGAAAAATATTGTTGTCCCCTCTTTTTTGTTTAAATCTTTTAGATACTCCCACATATGATTCCTGGTCTGCGGATCAAGACCTAGAGTAGGTTCATCTAGAAAAATTATTTTAGGATGATGAAGTAATCCTCTGGCAATTTCCAAACGTCGTTTCATACCTCCTGAAAATTCTTTAACTAAACTATTTTTTCTATCCCAAAGTTCAACAAAAGTTAACAATTGTTCTATTCTTTCTCGACGTATTTTTTTAGGGACGTCATATAAAACTCCATGGAATTCCATATTTTCCCAAGCAGTTAGTTCATCATCCAAACTAGTATCCTGAAAAACAATACCAAAAGTTCTTCTAACTAAATCAGGCTGTACCATAGGGTCATATCCATTTATTTTAATATCTCCAGAAGTGGAATTAAGTAAAGTGGTAAGAATTTTTATGGTAGTAGACTTACCAGCCCCATTAGGTCCTAAAAACGCAAAAATCTCCCCTTTCTCTACAGAAAAAGAAATATCATCTACTGCTTTTAATTCTCCAAATCTTTTTATTAAATTTTTAACATCTATAATTTTATTTGAATTCATATAACTGTTATAACACACAAGATTTATTATAACAGAATTAAGATAATAAAGTTACAAATGTGGTGCACCACAAACATGTAATAAAACGTATACCTAAACACACAGATTATATCGTGTTCTGTGTTTTATAAATAAAAAAATAAAATAATAATGAAAACAAAAAAAGGTCTTTATACAATTACATCATTGATAATATTAGCTACTTTAATAACAACTTCTTATGCTTTTGCAGAAACTAATACAACAGTAGACAGTAATAACGGTAACCAACTAGGAAGAATGCATAATCGAGGTAACTTTAAAGATGGTATTAATGATAAAATGAGACAAGGAGTTCTTGGAACTGTAACAGCTATTAATGGTAACATTATAACTATAAGTAACATTAGAGGTACTGGGACAAACACAACAACTACGACATACACAGTAGATGCAACAAATGCTAAAATTACAAAAAATAATACCATAGGAACAGTAACAAGTATTATTGTAGGAGACACAATAATGGCTCAAGGAACAATAACAGGGACAAATGTTGTTGCTACAAATATACGAGATGGAGTTTTAAGAAAAGATAATCAAGATAAAAAAAATATTAATAATGAAACAAATTTTAATAAAATAGTAGGTAATGGATTACCTGTTGTTGCAGGTACTGTAACTTCTATAAACGGATCTATAGTATCTATTACAAATAAAAGTAACGTTAGTTATACTATAGATGCTACAAATGCAAAAATTCAACAAGGAGCTAGTACAATAGCTGTATCAAATATATTAGTTGGAGATACACTCGTTATTCAAGGTAGTGTAAATGGTAACAATGTAATAGCTTCTACAATACAAGATCAAATCAAGCCAGCAAATAGTAACACTAAAATGGATTCACAAGTAAGAATGGGATTCTTTGGTAGGATTGGTTCATTCTTTGGAAGTATGTTTGGTTTCTAATTATTAATTTAATATAAAAAATACCTTACTTTCTATCGGTAAGGTATTTTTTATATCTATAAGTTATATTTCAATATAATTAAAGTAATCTTTTCTCCTTAAAAAAATAATTAGTGCACATAAACCATTCGAAACAATAAGACTTATTAGATAAAGTGAAGTAGTAAAAGTAATATTAGAAAGTGCAAATAGAGCAAATAAACTAGAGATAGAACTTAATACATAAGTAGAAATAGTTTCTGTCTTTGGCTCTTCGTATGACTTCCTGAAAGTAGGCATGAATCCTACTAAATCAGTAACAGTTACTATAATAATAGATAGCAAAGTATTATGGATAAAAAAATAAAAAATAATTGAGATTATAGCACCTATTAAGCAAATAGTATCAAAAATTTTAATATTATGAGTACCATAAAATAGAGATAAAATAAAAATAAAACCACACAAAATCGCTCCTATTAATAAAGACATAACTCCAAGACCGGCACCACCATCTATCATAGCCATGACTCCTATTAATTGAAGAACAGTCCAGATAATCCAGGAGTAAACATGAGGCTTTGTTTTTCTTTTAAGAATATCTATGATATAAGGTATAAAACAAGAAATTCCGACAAGAGATGAAATAATGACAAAAATAACTTTAATATTCATAATACTTATTATAACAGAAATATTGCACCATTTAATAAAATAAATCGTATAAACAAACGTAGCAGTAGCTATTATTTATGAAAAATTTTAATAAAAAAACTTTAATATTTGCTGGTTTTTTACTCTTAAGTATTATACTTGTAGTACCTGTTTCTCGTGTTTGGGCGTATACTACACCCACTATATCCATAAATAATGTAGACAGTAACGGTAATTTACAGATGACTATCTATGGGGACATTAGTTCTCCTGTAGTGATTTATCTAAGTTCATACAACAGTACACAAATAGGATATACAAATAATAATGGTTATTTTTCTACTACTATAAATTATAATCAATACAGTTTAAGTCCTGGAACTTCTTTCTATTTCACAGTAAATGGTATAGCTTCACAACCTGTCATATGGCCTAGCTATTATGGTTACTATAATAATACAAATAATATTTCTTTCAGTAGTAACAATATTACACTTTCAGGAATAGGACAAAGTACTACTGTAACAATATCAGGAGGATCAAATAATGGTTACTATATATCATCTGGTTCAACTGTAGTAAGCTCAAATATAAATGGAAATATTATTACTTTGTATGCCAATCAAGTAGGAAGTGCAACAATAACAGTTTGCTCAAATAATACTTCTATGTGTGGATACTTATATGTAAATGTTTCAAATAATAATTATGTATATAATCCCACATACTATCCTGTATACTACCATCCTGTTTATAGTGCTTCTTTAAGCAAAAATTATCTGACTCTTTATTCTGGACAAAATGATTCTATTAATATCTATGGAAGTGGAAATTATTATATACAAAGTAATACAAATCCTTATACAGTATCATCTAGTATAAGTAATAATACTCTTTATATATATGCAAATAACCCAGGATCAGCAATAATTAAAGTATGCTCAACAGATAATTATGGGGCATGTGATAGTATAAATATTAATGTGACAAACCGTATTGTAAATCAATCATGGCATCGTTTCTTCCGTCAACCGTTTAATTTCTTTCATCATAAAATAAGATGGTGGTAAAAATAAAAATAGTCCAACTTTTATAGTTGGGCTATTTTTATTCTAGCGGAGAATATGGATTGTTATTAGAGCAAATATTAATTTATAATTTAATAATTATATCTTTTAATTTATCTTGACCTAATATATGAAGTTCAGTTATAGTACGAGTTAAAGCAACATAAAGCAAATCCTTCTGCATTCTTTTTCTTTCTTCTGTGTGAGTAGGAATCACATCAAAATTGTGTTTGATATTAAAGGAAGATTTATGTATTCCAACCAAGAATACTATATCAAACTCTACTCCTTGAGATTCAAGCATAGTGAGTACATGTATGTTATTTATTTCTTCAAATTCTTTTTTGAATTCAAGAAGATATGACTCATCTTTTGCAAGAATTCCGATACTACCATTTTCATATTTAGGAATAAATTCTTTTATGTGTTCAATCTCTTCCGTGTATGTATCAAAAATCTTTTCAGTAACAAGAGGACCATCTTTTGCTTTATCTGGAATAATAGTCTTATAACCTAAACTTTGAATGAATGATAAAATATTTTTCGTATTTCTATAAACCTTACTTAGTAGGATATTCCTTTCCTCGGGAATATTTTCTCCCACATCTTTGAAACTTCTTACTGTTCCAAGTTTCACCTGTTGTGCTATATCCCCTACATACACAGATGACTTTGTATCTTCACTTAAACAACTCTTTAAAATATGCAACTGTTCAGGTAAATAATTCTGAAATTCATCAAAAATCATAAGAGAGTATGAAACAACTTTTTTCTCTATTTTATTTACAACTTGGTCTTTCACAAAAGTCTTATATGATCTTCTTATCTCAAATTTTTTATATTTTTCAAAATATGATTGTAATAGAATAACTAGATCAAAACGGTCAAGTTTTTTATCTTTTTTCTGCTTATTAAAAAGTATTTTATTTTCTTTGGTAAAGTAATTATCATAATGAAACGATAAGATGGATAAAATATTAGTTTTCCATGATGGATAACCCCCTGACCTCAAAGCTTTAAGTTTCTGATACTCATACATATCTTTTTCTTCTTCTGTATTACCATATATTTCTGTATATGAGTAATCAGATAAGCCTAAAATAGTAAATGCCCATTCAAAGAATGTCATTATCTGTACATCATTTATACCAAGACCAGGAAGAAGAGTTCCGAAATATTTTTTAGTTCCTATGTCCTGCACAAAAACAATAATAGATTTAGGTGTATATAAATCTGAAGTATCTGGTGCTTGTGTCAGATATGCAACCCTATGGAGAGCAAGAGTAGTCTTACCAGAACCAGCTGGTCCAGAAATAACTAATGGGCCTTTATAACTAGCACGAATAACTTGATCTTGAGCCTTCTCCATTTGGGCTATTATTTCAGGAAGTGCAAATTCAGATTTCTGTCTAGTAAAATGTTCCTGATATATAAGTTCGCGTGATTTTCCCTTTTCTTCTAAAGAAAAGAATATAACTTTACCATCTACAATCATGTATTGTTCTTTCTTATTTATAGTTATAGTTTTAGTCTCTCCATCTGGAAGCTTATAAGTTACTTTTCCTAGATTTTCAAATCTAATAGATGCAACAGGTGCTACCCAAGAGTAAATAGACTCCTCAGAGAACTGATGCTTTGCAAAAAAATATTCCTTTTCCTCTCCCTTGTCATCTGTTATATAACACTTTATAAAATAAGGTGAACCTTTTAAATTATCAAGTTCTACTATCCTATTTTGAGCATTTGCTTTTAGTTGCATTTGGACTGCTTGATCTTCAGGACGCATTCTAGAAATTTCCTTCATGCTTTTATTAGCTAATATTTTTGTTATTTCTAACTTTTCTAAAACTTTTTTACTTATATAATCTATATGTAGTTTAAGATTATTTAACAATTTTTCTTTGTATTTTTCCATAAATTTGTACTAAAAAAACCGCTTTTGGCGGTCTATATAATGGTTTCTTTACCAATTTTATTTGAATAATAATTTAACCTAAACATAAGAAGAATAGTACCACGGCTTGTCCATAGTGACAAGTGGATAACTTTTTGGTTGAATTTATAGAATTTTAATTTAATAAAAGAGAAAGACCCCGAGTATGCTTATCTGCCACCACGTAGCCAGGTACTTTTCTATCTTTGATAACGAAAAGTCTTTCGAATCTCCAGCTCTAAATAAGCAACTGTCTTGCTTATTTTCACAAAAGAAAAACCCCTTTCAGTGTTTTGTCTTTGGCAAATAGTATGGATTGCTGTTGGAATTGAATTACTTGGAAATAATAACTAAAATTTATTTTAATATTTCATCAATAGTTGCATCTGATAATATTTTCATTGTATCAAAGATTTTTAAATCCGGGTGTTTTGGTATTAATAATTGTAAGTCAGTACAAGCTAAAACAACACATACAACATCTTTGTGTGTAAAATCATCAATAATTGAAATAAGCTCTTCTCTATCTTTATTATTTTGTTGTCCCGTAACCAAATTAAGAATAAATTTACCCATCTTTGCTTGTTGAAAATTATCCGGCGTTTCATATTTTATATTATTTAAATCAAAAGCATTTTCGTATAATTTATTTTTAATGGTTGCTGAAGTTGATACTATTCCTACATTATTGAAATTATTTTTTTGAAGAAATTTCACAGTTTCTTCAACAATACTCAAAACAGGAACAGAAACAGATTTTCTAATATCTTCAATAAAGAGATGTAATGAATTGCACGGCATTACAATAAAATCTACCTTAGCTTTCTCTAATCTTGAGGCCTCTTCTATCAAAAAAGGAAGACATCTCTCAATTCCAGTGTTATTTACAATTGCATCTTCTTCAATTTTATATGGAAGTGGAACACTTGAAATAACTATTGAAGGTCTCGCAACCATGTTTTTCTTTTGGCAAGAAAAAATTAAATCTAAATAAAACTCAGATGTTGTCTCAGGCCCTAACCCTCCAATTATTCCTACTGTTTTCATGTGTATATTATACCAAAAGTTATCTGTCCCTAACAGGTACCCTAATAAACTATATGAAATAAGATTAAAAACGTTGGCGGAGAGAGGGAGATTCGAACTCCCGAAGGCTTTAACACCTTACTCGCTTTCCAAGCGAGCGCACTAGGCCACTATGCGACCTCTCCATACTCTGATACAAGATCAGAGTACACATAAACTTTAATTAAAAATAAAAGTTTACATTTTGAAAAGAACATCTGGCACTATCATACTAAATATTTAATTTTTTACCAAGTAAAATTACTAAATTAAACAACTAAAAACCATAGATTTTATCTATGGTTTTTAGTTGTTTAATTTATAGACTTTCTCTTAATCTTTTAATACGGTCTTCCACTGGTGGATGAGTCGAGAAAAGGTTACTTACTTTTTTAGCAAAATTTCCCGATCCTTGTGGATTAGCTATGTAAAGATGAGCTATAGCATTTGATTGAGTTTGCATAGGTCGTCCATACTGTCTTATCTTCTCTAAGGCGCTAGCTAGCCCTTCAGGATAACGAGTAAGAAGGGCTCCTGACGCATCAGCCAAGTATTCCCTTTTTCTTGAAATTCCAAGTTGTATAAGAGTTGCTGCTATTGGAGCAAGTATGGCAACAACAATACCTATTATCATAAACAAACCGTTACCCTCTCTTTCATCTCGATTACCTCCAAATAAACTCATACGAATCATCATGTCAGAAACTATTGCTACAAATCCAACAAGAACTACAGCAACTGTTGAAACTAGCATATCCTTATTCCCTATATGACTCATTTCATGAGCAATGACTCCTTCTAGTTCAGTTTTATTCATAATAGAGAGAAGTCCTGTTGTCACAGCAATTACAGAATGATCTTTATCACGACCTGTTGCAAATGCATTAGGAGATGGATCTTCAATTACATAAATTTTAGGCATCGGTAAACCTGCTGTTATAGCTAAATTCTCTACTAAGGTATAGAAGTCAAAATACTCTTCCCTTGTCGCTGGTTTTGCATTTGCTAGAGATAAAGCAATTTTATCTGAATACCAGTAACTAACTACATTCATAACAACAGAGAATATTACAAAAATATAAAGAATACTTGAATTGTTATACATCCTAGAAAATACAAAACCTATTCCAATAACTATCACAAAGAAAGCGCTCATCAGCATCCAAGTCTTACGTGAATTTTCTCCTTGTTGTGTATATAAAGTTACCATACTTAATTAAAACTTAACTTCTACTGGGTTCTTCTCAGCACTATTCTCTTCAAGTTGGAAGAATTCCATCTTAGAAAAGTTAAACATACCAGCAATTATATTACCTGGAAACATTTGTACCCCTGTATTGAAGTCTCTAACATTACCATTATAGAAACGACGAGCAGCTTGTATTTTATTCTCTGTATCAGAAAGTTCATTCTGAAGTTGTAAGAAATTTGTATTTGCTTTTAATTCTGGATAAGCTTCTGAGATTGCAAACAATGACTTCAAAGTTCCTGAAAGCATATTTTCTGCTTCTCCTTTTTCAGCTGGTGTACCTGCTTGCATTGCTTTTGAGCGGGCTTCTGTTATTTTTTCGAAGGTTCCAGATTCATGAGTGGCATAACCTTTTACAGTATTTACTAAGTTCGGTATTAGATCATAGCGACGTTTAAGCTGAACATCAATATCAGCCCATGCTTCCTGTGCACGAGTCTTAAGGGTAACAAAACCGTTATATTTAACAATAAAAAACAAAACCAAGGCAACAATTATTCCTAAAACTATATATAGTATAGACATATGATTTTTATAATAACGTCATCATATCTTAAAAATGACGTCAAATTAATTTTAATAAATGATTCAAATTTGCACATTCGTATTATATCATAAAAGCTATAATCATAAATGCGCGCTACTTAAAGGATATTTTAGTTATCCCCTTTAATCATTTTAACTGCTTCTGCTACTGTTGTCATAAACTGAGCTGGAAAAATAATTGTTGAATTCTTCTCAACGCTTATTTCAGCCATTGTCTGAAGAGTACGAAGTTGTAAAGCTACGGGATGTTTAGATATCAAATCTGCTGCTTGACCCAGCTTCTCTGCAGCTTGGAATTCCCCTTCTGCTGCCACTATTTTTGCACGTCTTTCTCTTTCAGCTTCAGCTTCTTTAGCCATCGCTCTTTGCATATTATCTGGTAAAGTTATATCTTTTATTTCAACAGCTGTAACTTCAGCTCCCCATGGTTCAGTATGAGAATCAATAACATTTTTAATTTGTAAATTAATATCAACAGTCTGAGAAAGAAGTTGATCTAACTGGAATTGTCCAACAACATTTCTAACAGTTGTCTGACTTATCTGATTCACAGCACTAAATACATCTTCAATAGAAAGAACTGACTTTTCTGGGTCAACAACATGATAATAAGCAACAGCTGCTATGTCTATAGACACATTATCTTTAGTAATTATTTTTTGAGAAGGAATAGCCATTGTGACTGTACGCATAGTAACTTTGGTTATTGTTTCAAATATAGGAACGACAAAAATAAGACCAGGACCTCTTACCCCCTTACATTTACCTAAGAAGAAAATAACTCCTCTTTCATATTGTTTTACAACTCTTAACCCAGAAGCAATAATTACAATTAATGCTCCTATTAGAATAATAGATATATCCATATTTTTAAAAATTAAATAATAATCAGACTTAATCAAGGTTAATTATATACCTTTTGATTTAATACACAAAATAAGAAAATCCACTGATAAATCAGTGGATTTTCTTATTTTTAATTACTTTTTCTTCTGCCAATCTTTAGCAAATACAAGAAGTGGTGAAGCAAGGAATATAGATGAATAAGTTCCAAAGAACATTCCAGCTGTTAGCATCATTGCAAAAACTTTTGTACTCTTAGGACCAAAGAAAACAAGAGCGAGCAAAGCTATAATAACAGTAGAAGAAGTAGCAATAGATCTTGCAAATACTTGACTTAGACTTTTACCAACTGTTTCTTCAAATGTTTTAAAATGACCAATTCTGATATTCTCTCTAATACGATCAAACACAACAATAGTATCTGAAACAGAAAGTCCTAAAATTGTCAGAATAGCAACAACAAAGAGTGTATCAACTTCTACTCCGTAAATATGACTTAACATTGCAAATACTCCTACTGGAATAACTATGTCATGTATAAGTGTAAATATAGCTATAAATCCATATTTCCAAGAAGTTATAGGTTTCGAAACTTTACGGAAAGAGAAAGCAATCCAGAAAATAATACCTAAGGATACTAAGATAAATGAAATCAAAGATTTACGTACAAGTTCAGCTCCAACTGATGGACCGATAGAAGTGAAACTTTTTTCAGTTACATCTTTTCCTAATGAAGTAAGAATATCTTTATGTTCTTTATCATTCATGCTTCGAGCTTTAATACTATAACCATTTGCTCCAACTGGTTGAACAAGAACTTGACCAATAGACATAGAATTAAGACTACTTTCTAGCGCAGATTGTTCTGGACGAACAGATGAATATTCTACTTCTAAAAGAGATCCTCCTTTAAAATCAATACCCCATTTCAATCCAAAAAATACAACAGAGACAATTGACATCAAAACTAGAAAAACGGAAATTAGAACGAATATTTTTTTATATTTTATGATAAACATATATTATTTTTGACTTGCTTTTGCAAGTGTAGATTTAGCACTACTAAAACCCGACCCGAACAAGAAATTTGTAAATCCACTTGTTTTCTTAATGTTTAATGTATAAAGGAATAATCTTGTAATTGAGATAGCGGAGATCATAGAAACAAGAACACCAATCAAGAATACAAGAGCAAATCCTTTTATAAGAGTTGTTCCAAACCAGTAAAGAATAATAGCAGTAATAATACTTGAAATATTTGAATCTCTAACAGATAACCAAGCTCTCTTGAAACCATTATGCATAGAATCTGTAACATTTGATCCGGCTCTAAGTTCTTCTTTAATACGCTCAAAGATAAGAACATTGGCATCAACAGCAATACCTAGCGATATTATAAATCCAGCTATACCTGCAGCAGTTAAAGTAACTGGAACAAGTTTAAAAATAGCCAACATTATAACTATATACATAGTCAATGCGATACTAGCAATCATACCTGGAAGTCTGTACCAAATAATTAAGAATAGAGCAATGGCCAAGAATCCAATAAGAGCTGCTTTAACTCCTGCTGCTGTAGCTTGAACTCCAAGAGAAGGTCCGATAGTTTCAGTAGAAATAAGATCAATAGGAACAGGAAGAGCTCCTGAATTCAAACGCCCAACAAGAGTTTTAGCATCTTGAGGTTTAAAATTTCCAGAAATCTGAGCTTTACCACCAGTAATAGCTTCATTCACTGTTGGCATAGAAATCGGAGATCCATCTAAGAAGATAGCTACTGTTTTCCCTATATTATCTTTAGTAATTTTTTCAAATAAAGCAGAACCTTCAGGATTAAACTGTAAAGAAACTACAGGCTCGCCTGTATTCTGATTAAATTCAAGAATTGCTTTATCTAAGTAACGTCCAGTCAAATCTGTTTTTATATATTTAGAAGAATATGGATCAACAGTTACATTACCATCTTTACCTACAGTTGCTTGCTGAGGAGCATCTTTAACTGGATTTTCAGTACGGAAATCAAGCATAGGTGTCTGACCTATCATTTCTATGGCTTTAGAAGCTTCTGTAACTCCTGGAAGATCAACAATTAAACGCTGTTCTCCTTGATTAGAAAATCCCCCACCTTGAACTTGTATACTTGGTTCTGAAACTCCAAATATATTAATGCGTCTTTCGATAACATCACGCAATGATGACATAGAATCAGCAACATCAGTTGCCGCTACTTGTGATACATCAGCACGATATACCAAGTGAGTACCACCTGATAAATCAAGTCCTAACTTAAAAGGAAATTTTGCTAGTCCTTTAGGGGCCGCATCTTTAGCCAAAGACCTATTTGCTATTTCTGATTTATAAACAAAATAACCAATACCAACACCCAATAATAAAATAAGCAATGCTGTAATTCTTGTTTTCCACATAATAGGCCTATTTTATAGCCTTTTAGTTAAAATAGCAAGTTTAATCTATATATTATATTAGCTATAATACCTTGAAAAATAAGGCTATAAGTAGAATAACTCCCAAAATTATACGATACCATCCAAATATTTTAAATGTGTGTTTCTTTATGTATCCTAAGAACCATTTTATAACAACCAAGGCAACTATAAATGAAATAACAAAACCAGTGAATATACTTCCCCATTGTGATCCAGACATAGATAGATGAGATTTGTAAATATCATACAAAGTCGCTAAAAGCATAGTTGGAACAGCTAATAAAAAAGAAAATTCTGTTATAAGTTCTCTACCTAAACCTAATGCTCGTCCAGAAATGATAACAGCTCCTGATCTTGAAACCCCTGGTATAACAGCCAAAGTCTGAGCAGTTCCTATTGTTAAAAGTTGTTTTACTGTTAAGTCTTCTAACTTAACTTTTTCAATATTATCTTTATTAAATTTCTTTTGATGATTTTCAAAAAGAATAATAATTACTCCTCCAAGCAGTAGAGCAATAGCTTCCACTAAGATATTACCAAGTAGATAAGATTTAATTATCTTATAAAGGATAAATCCGATAATTCCTGTAGGAATAAAAGCAATAATTAAATTACGAATATACAACCACGAAGAAAAAACTTTCTTTGAGTAAATAACAGCCACAGCTAGAATAGCTCCCAGCTGAATTATGATTTCAAAACTTTTTATAAATTCTGACGATGGTACGGAAAGCAAACCACGAACTATGTCCATATGAGCAGTCGACGATATGGGTAGAAATTCAGTTAAACCTTCGACTATACTTATTATGATTGTGTGTATAAAGCTCATATTTTTTTATATATTTCTGTAAAAATTAAACTAATAATTAAACCAACAATAAAACCTCCTAGTATATCTGAAGGATAATGTACCCCTAAGATTATACGTGATATGCCTATTAATATAGCGATAATTGAAAATATAAAACCAGCTCTCTTATCTATTAGGAACATCGCGACAGCAATAGCCGTGAAGACAGCCATATGACTAGAGGGAAAAGAATAATCCGTTTCCTTATACAAAGGAATAATATGTTCTGTTATAAAAGGACGATTTATCTTTAAAATACTCTTAAGCATATCTGATGTAAACCAAGAGAAAAATCCTGTTAGGGCTAGTAGTGAAAAATTATAAATCTTACTCTTGCTTATAAATATTGACCAAATTATCAAAAGTGTTAATACACCATAAGTAAATGGATAAGATAAGAAAAGTGAGGCTTTAGCAAAAAATGGAATTTTTGATAAATTATAAAAAAGATAAAAAATATTACTGTTCATATAATTTTTGAGCTTCACTTAATACATTTTTTAGCAACATTGCCACAGTAACAGGTCCAACTCCACCAGGGGTAGGAGAAACATATGATGCTATCCCCATTACTGAATCTAAATCCACATCACCGACGACCGCCCCATTATCTTCAGAAGTTCCAGCATCAATAATGATCGAGCCTTCTTTAATCATATGACCTTTTATATATTTAGCTTTACCAATAGCAGAGATAATTATGTCAGCATTCTTTATTACTTCTTCAGGATTTTCTGTCTGGCTATGTAAAACAGAAACATCTAAACCAAGAGATGACAATAAATAAGTGACAGGTAGTCCTACTAGTTTACCTCTACCCATGACAACAATCTTTTTATTTTTTAAATCTAAATTTAAGGAATTAATTATATGAATACAGGCAAGGGCAGTAGGATAACCAAACCCTTCTTTGCTTTTATAAAAATTTTCACTATTTATACTACCTAAACAGTCTACATCAAGAGAAGGATTTATAAAATCTAAAACAGCCCTTGAGTCTATATGAGATGGCAATGGGAGCTGAACAATAATACCACACATATGAGGAACTCTATTCAGATTCTCTATTTCTTCTATTATTTCTTCAGTTGTAATACTGATAGGAAAATTAACAATTTTAAATTTAATACCTATAGACATAGCTGCTTTCCCTTTTATTCTTACATAGGAAGATGAAACTGTATCATCCCCTACTAAGATATCACAAAAGACAGGCGGAAAAGGCAAATTTTCTACCTTACTTTTCAAGTCTAATAAAATTTCTTCTTTAATTTTTCTTCCATCTATTATTTGTGTCATACAGTTTTTTAAAATTTGTTAACTTTAATTATATACCAAGAAATTCATTACGCATATCATCTTTATGAGCGACTCTTCTATATCTATTCATTCCCATTAATATACCAAGACCTGTAAACTCTGTCATTAAATGAGACCCTCCATAACTCATAAAAGGCAAAGTTATACCAGTAACAGGCATTATTCCTATATTCATACCGATATTAATAATAAAATGACTCATTAAATAAATAGACAAGCCAACTCCATAAAGTATTTCAAAATTAGTAGCTCCCAATAATGCTATGTGTAATATTCGCCAAATAATAAGACCAAGCAGTAAAAACAAAATCATAGCACCTACAAAACCCCATTCTTCTACAAAAGCTGCAAAAATAAAGTCAGTCTGATATTCTGGTAAAAACTTCAAACGAGATTGAGTACCAAAACCTACACCCTTACCTGTTAATCTACCCGAACCAACAGCTATAGTTGATTGATAGACATTATAACCCGAGCCTCTTATGTTCGAAAGTGGTGTTATAAAATTTAAAATTCTTTCTTTTTGATATGTATGAAAAGCAAAAGACCACAGAAAAACAAGTGCGATAAATCCTATACCAAGTATAGTCAAAAAATATCTTCTAGAAATACCTGATACTAAAGTTAAACCAATCCAAATAAAAACAATAATTATAGCACTACCAAAATCTGGCTGTAAAAAAACAAATAGAAAAGGTATAAAAGCATAAAGCCCAGATATAAATATGTGCTTAAAATTATCTATTTCTACATGCCTACGAGAAAAATATTTAGCCAACATCAGAATAACTACCAAGGTCATCATGTCTGATGGTTGATAAGAAAAACCTCCAAGAGAGAACCAGCTTTTTGCACCATTTGAAGTATGACCCATCACAAATAGTAATAGTAACAAAAAAGAAAATACACTAAAAAGCATTACCAATACATCAGTTCTTTTTAAAAATCTGAAGTCTACATAAGATAAAATAAAAAAAATAGTAAAAGAAACACCTATCCACATCAATTGATGTGAAAAGTATGGAGTACTTTCAGTAAAAGACTTCATCGTAATCAAACCAGCTAAAAGAACTGGTAATAAGAAAACAACAAGAAGCCAGTCAATACCTATCGATCGAAATTTCATAAAATTTAAAAATTAACAGAAAAAGGATTAATACCGATTAGGACATCTTCTGTAACAGGATCACTTGGTAATCTTTCTGGCCAGGTAAAAGTCAAAGGTAAGTTAGTGTTACTCAAAATACCATCTCTATAAGTCCTAGAAGCATTTATAGCATTACCATCTTTATCATATAGAATTGCCACAGCATCAAAAGTAGGTAAATCGTGCACTGATTCATTTTTCACCCTAGCTGTTAAACTAGGATTATTCTTATCTTCCCCCATTATAATATTATCTACATATAGTTGAATTGTATTTAAAGTTGGCTCTTTTTTAAACCATACATAAGGACCGGTAAATTCAAAAGTTACACTTTTAACTTCTGCTTGACCTGCTTCAAAGCTAGCTTCAAAAACTGCAAACTGTTTATTGGGAGGGATAAAAGTAGAACCTTGCCTACGTCCGATTAGTCTATTATTAACATCATAAACTCTAAATTCATAAGGCATATTTGATACAGCTGAATTTACATTCTGATTCTCTACAAAGGCCACTAAGTTATAGGTACTCCCCACAACATGAAAAGCTCTACTCCAGAGTATTAGAGGAGATGAACTACTTTCTTGACACATAACAGAACATGACCCTCCACAGTCTATACCAGTCTCATCTCCATTCTTAATACCATCACTACAAGTTGGCTTTTTCGTAATAATAGGATAAATAAAGATAGAAAGTATAACCAAGAATATAAAGAGAAATCCTCCTATGTATTGTAATTTTCTTTTAGCTGCCCAATTCATATGAACAGTATAGCAAAAATCCGCCTCAATATGAAGCGGATTTATGTTTTAGTTGAATTCTTTGTTCTGGCGACAACCTACTTTCCCCATAAAGAGTATCATCGGTGCAGATGGACTTAACTTCCGAGTTCGGAATGTAATCGGGTGTGACCCCATTGCCAAATCACCAGAACAAAAAATTCAAATTTCAATTTTTCTGTCATTACCCTCTTGGTAATGACAGATATGATATCTGAAAACTGAATGCTGTAAACACAACGATAATATGATTTTCACATTTCCTAATAGGAATCGAACGATTAGTACACCTCGGCTGAATGCATTACTGCATGTACACCTAGTGCCTATCAACCTAATCATCTCTTAGGTTTCTCAAACGATTCCTCATCTTGAAGCTGGCTTCCCTCTTAGATGCTTTCAGAGGTTATCCATTCCCGACATAGCTACTCGGCAGTCCAGCGGGCGCTAGAGCCGACACACCAGAGGTCAGTTCACTCCGGTCCTCTCGTACTAGGAGCAAATCTTCTCAAGAATCAACGCCTGCAGTAGATAGGAGACCAACCTGTCTCACGCATCTATGTTTTACTTCCACCATTATCGCGT
>CAIYVW010000045.1 GCA_903929735.1 uncultured bacterium | reverse complement strand
GAATTTATTGTACAAGCAGATCCTGTTGCACTAAATGTTACAGCTCCTGTTCCATTTCCACCTGCTGTAGTAGCTGTTACTCCTGATTGCTGATATGCAGCTGATACAGGTAGTCCTGTGACTGTGAGGGTGGATTGATTTGATTTTAAAATATCTAAAGAACCTGTACCTTGATGATGATCAAGGCTTTCACTTACTGTAAAATTTTGCGCTGATCCTGCTGGCGTTGCATTTGTTGTTTGAATGGTAAGTGTTGAAGTATGATCATTCCCATCTACTAGTATGGAAGTTGGACTAAATATTCCAGTTGCTCCTGTAGGCAGACCAGAAACACTAAGATTAGCAGGAGTATTTAAACCACTACCATTTTCGTTAATTGTTATAGGGAAAGTTACCGATCCTCCATTTCCATAAGTTAAAGACCCAGATTGAGTACCTACTGAAATTGTGTTTATATGTGAACTTACAAATGCAAAAACTCTATTTGCTGTAGTTAGTCCTAACATGACTAACATGGATAAAAAAACGATTGAAAAATATTTTTTCATTTTATTTATATAAAAATTGATAATGACTAACTTGATAGAGATTTTAAAAATACATAAATAAGATGATTTATTCATATATCTTTAAGCATTATGAGTTTAACTTCATTTTGGATTATAGTCAATGTTATTTTTAAGTATAGACATTTATTAATATTCATTTTTTAATAATAAAACCCCATCAAAAGATGAGGTTTTATTATTTGTTAAATTTATAAATTTTATAGCATATTTAAGATAGCTCTTGTAAGAGGTCCTATTATACCATCTGCTTTTAGATTGTAAGTGACTTGGAATTTTACAACAGCCAACATTGTTTTCATTCCATATGTTCCATCAACTTCACCACAATTAAATCCACGAGCATTTAAGAATATTTGAAGTTGAGTGACTTCATTACCACGAGAGCCTATGTGCATATTCTCAGTAAAGAAGAATTTTGATGCACCCAAGACTTGTCCTCCCGAAGTAGTGTTGGTAGCAGAAGTAGTGCTAGAACCTGATGGTCCATATCCTGGTAGATAACCTCCTCCTCCATGTGAAGATGTTACCCACTGAATTACATTCACTGTTCTTGATATTTGACTAGCTATATTTCCAGCATTATCTGTAGTGTTGTAAGTAATGGTATATGTACCTGGTAAATTTATATTTAAGTTACTGTTAGAATTTACTATTATTTGATTGTCAAATATATCTGTGACTGTTGCACCAGGGTCTATATAACTTGACCCTTGTGTAATTGAGTCTGGATTTGAACCATTTAATGTTAAGACGGGGTTAATTTTATCTACTATATTTGTGTCGTAACTGTTACCATGATTAAAGTAATTTCCAGATATATCTACAAGAGAAGTAAGAATAGGATTTACATATAATCTAGGTGTATCTCCTGATTTTAGAGAGTCAGTAAGAGTAATAGTTACTTTATTGTCTAAGTATGTAACATTATCTATATTATATGATATATCTCCTTCATCATGATTCCCTGATTTATTTTTATCATTATAAACGATAAAATCTGAAACTGTAGGATGGTGTCCTTCTAGATTATTTTGTAATGCCTCACTGAAGATTACTTCTATAGTTTTAGGAGCTATAGCTTTTACACTACTTATAGTTGGCACAGTTGTATCTGGTTCATCAACAAAAATATTTCTAGTTACTTCTGTGGCATGATTACCTGCTGTATCAGCTACATTATAAGTAATTGTATATTCTCCTGCTGTTGAAGTTCCAGAATAAGTTCCTCCTGTAGTTACTGAAGAAGTAAGATTACCATTTATGATATCTGTAGCACTAACTCCAGTTTTAATATCATAAGGTGCTCCTACTAGAACATGAGTAATAAGTGGTTCTACTGTAATTATAGGTGCTGTTGTGTCTACAACATTAACAATTCTTTTGGCTTGATCGGCGATATTTGTTCCAGTTAAATCTCCTAGGGTAGCTCCAGTTACATCATATGTAACTGTATATGTTCCCACTATACTAGAATTTACAGGATTAACTTTGACTATAGATGAAGTAATATCTGATCCGTCACGATCTACTGCTGTTGCTCCTTGGTCGGTATAAGTAGAGCCACCTTCAATAGTTAAAGGACTTCCACCTGTACGATATATTATTGGCTTATTTCTATCTACTACATTTACTATTCTTGTTACAGTTGTGTTATTTGAATGAGAGTCAGTCGCACTATATGTAATAGTATGAGATCCTAAAATTGTATTGTCGAAGTCTTTTCCTATTATTACTGGAGTTACAGGTCCATCATATGCATCTATAGATGAGTAATCTGGATCTGGGTTTATTGTTGAGTAATCCGTATTGATATAGATATCAAAAGGATTATTACCATTTAATGTTACGACTGGGCCTTTTGTATCAACAACTATAACTTTAAACGAAATAGGGGTAGCTTCATTACCTACACTATCAGTTTTATTACAGGTTACAGTAGTTTCTCCTAATGGAAATTTAGAACCTGAAGATGGAGTACAAACAGCAGGTAAAATTCCATCTGGAACATCTGTTGAGTTAACTGTAAAATCCACCGTAGCTCCTTCATTTGATGTAGCTTCTACTCCTGTAATATCTTCATGTGTACTAATAATAGGTGCAGTGTCTTCTAGAACTTCATGTAATATATCAGCAGAAATATTACCTGTAAAATTACTGTCTCCACTGTATGTTGCTACTAAAGTTTTTTCTCCTGCTTCTGTAGAAGTAATATCACATTCACCTACACTCACATCGGCTGTACATTCACTACCACCAGAGATAGTGACTGTGCCAGTAGGAGTACCTGAACCACCAGGAAGAGAAGGACTGACATTCCATTCTACTGTATAAGGATGTTTTGTATAAGTAGCAGTAGCTAACTCTGTTGTATTTGTAATTTCTATATTTGTACTAGCCTTAACTATATTAATAGTAGATGCTGGTGATGAAGTACTAGTATTATAATTTCCATCTCCGTTATATACGCCTATTATAGAGTGGCTTCCAACTGGTAAATTACTAGCACTAGAACTAGCACCAATATTAACTGTTCCTACTCCTCCTGCTATCGTAGCTGAGCCTAATACTGTTGATCCTTCTTTAATGTCGATATTTCCAGTAACGCCTGTTGGTGATACAGTGGCATTAGCAGAAAAAGCTGTACCATAAGGAATATCAGATGACGGAGGTGTAATTGTAATAGTAGTTGCTTGTTTGAAATAGATAGTAATTGTAGCACCATCTACATGGGCACTTTTGCTTGAGCTATCAAAATTTTTAGCGGATAAAATAATTCCAAAATTTGAATTATTTATTTCTGATGGTGTCCATGTTCTCCCCCATGTATCAGATGAACTACCGTAAGTTTTTGAAGCAAGACTAGTAGGCCAATAAATAGAAGTATCAGCTTTTGAAGAAGTTGACACGGAAGTAGAAATAAGTTTAACTTCTTCATCTTTTACTGTATTTGTACTTTGAGCACTACGAGTCAATTGGACAGATATACCAGTAATAGAAGATCCTGTTGGTATAGAGAAATTGTAACTGGTAAGTTTAAGATATTCACTGGTATTGTCATCAGAGTGATGACCTAAGTTAACTCCAGTTGTATGACTATCTATAGATACTCCTGCTTGAGATAAAGAGTGTCCTGACCATTCACTAAACCATGATTGAGATGCTCCATTTGATGAATCATTTGAAGCTGAAGAAGAATTATAAGGTCCTTGAGGTGAGATAGGTAATACAATAGCTAGTGCGCTATTGCTAATTAATAATAATGATAAAACAAGCACAGTTGTAAAAGAAATTGAAAAATATTTTTTCATGTGGTTGGTTAAATCCCGTTAAGTTTTTACTTAACGTAATTTATAAATTATTTTATTAATAGATTTGTAAAGAATCGTAAAATTCGACTAATATTTTACTATCTTGACTCACTTAAATTATACATCTGTATTTTTGAGTCGTCAATAAAATAAGTGCATATTGGGTGTATAACTTTTATAGTAAAAATACTCTTGAAAATATTGACTAATTTAATATTCTTAAACAAAAATAAACCCATTTAGTGGGTTTATTTTTGTTTAATTTCTTTAATTAAAACTGAGGAAATGAAGAATTCTGAGGTATTGGTATTAAGGTTGGAATTGGTAAATTTAAAGGTGGGCACATTATATTATTAACAGCTGTTTGAGTTGTTAAATAAAATATACCAGTAGGAGTTCCTAGTTTCCATGGAGTCAAAATCTTATCAGCATGTTTAGATTGAAATTCTCTTAATGCTGCATCGGTTTTTATTCCAAAAATACCATCAATTACTAAATTTGTATTTAAGTATTGATTTAAGAATTTCTGTACTTTAATTACAGCTTCTTTATTGTTCCCCTTCAATCCTATTTTTAAGAATTTATCTACATAAATTCCACAAGTTGTAGAAGCACCAAGAACTTCACCTTTGGGCTCTATTGTTGGTGGTCGGATAAATCCTCCTCCACCTCCTACGTGTGTGACAAATGCAACGCATTCACCTGCTACGTTCTTAACAAAGCCATTAGGTATTGTTGTTTGTATTCCTTCTATATTTTTACAAACATCAACTTCTTGAGAGTTAGCTGTAAACGAAGCTGTTACTGTACAATCAGCTGTTATATTTCCAGTTGTGTAAGTAGTACCAACAAGAGTTCCTGCTGGACAAGTTCCTCCCATAGTAGTGGTGTATCCAGTACTTGGTGTAACTGTAAAGCT
>CAIYVW010000044.1 GCA_903929735.1 uncultured bacterium | reverse complement strand
TTTTTAATTTAATAATTTTGTCTTCCTTCATGCTATTTATCAAATCATTAAGAGGAACAGAAGCAACACATACAAACTTATCTCCCCCACCATAGTAAACAAATAGTTCTCCTTCTTTAACTACAGCACCACAAGAATAAACTATACCTTGATGGCCTCTTATTTCATAAGCTTCTTCTGGTTCTAGAATTGGATTATTAGATCTATAAATAACTTTTGTCGGATCATTCAAATCAAGCATTAAAGCTCCCATCTTATATTTATCTGGATTTTTTGTATCCATAGCATGATAAAGAACAAGCCAACCATCTTTCGTTTTTATAGGAGGAGGACCGACACTACGCATACGTCTATGCCAAGCTATAGGCATATCAGGTAAAGCATTAGGATCTGGACTATTAAAATTAGCTTTTTTAAAATCTTCTTCTTCTAATCCATCAAGATATTCTATAAGAACTCTAGAAAAATCACCTGAATGCAAGTTGTGTAGAATTGCAAACTTTCCATTTATCTTTTCAGGGAAAAGAACCCAATTTTTATGTCTTTGACCCAAAGGAGAGATAAGTGTACCTTTCTTCCAATTCCATTTATTATTCTCAAAATCAGTTAGCTTCATAGAGGTAAGACCAACTCTTATAGAACCCCATCCATCAAAAGCATTGTAAAGCATATAAATAATCCCATCTATTAATACTATCCTAGGATCTTCACAACCACCGCTCCAACCACCTCCAGAGATATAATCTATTTTAGGTAAATTTTGATTATAATTAAAAAATCTTTTATATACATGGAATGTATTCCTATCTTTTATAGTAAAACCATCTTCTGTGTTGGCGTATCCTAAAACAGAAGAATCATCATCCCCTATTGCTCTATATATAATATGAACATTTCCATCTTTAGTAGAAAAAGCTGCTGGATTAAATGTTGCTTTAGATTCCCAGCTGTATAGACTAGGAGAAATTATAGGATTAGTTATAACCTTTTTAAGTCTGAGTGATTTATCTATTTTCTTTACTTCCTCTTTAGTCTCTGATATTTTTTCTACTTTTATCTTTTTCTTTAATGTAATAAGTTTCTTCTTTTTCTTAAAAATATTTTTTTTAAGAGCAACTTTTTTAATTACTTTTGATAATGAAACTTTTTTAGTCTTTTTAATTACTTTATCTTTTTTAATTACTTTAACTGCTACTTTCTTTTTCTTTGAGACACTAGACAAAGCAGCTTTTTTTGAAGTTTTTTTAATAGGTTTACTATTTTTAATTTTAATTTTATTATTTAAAGAAACCATAAATATTATTATATTCTACCATATTTATCTTCAAAATGAATAATGTCTTCCTCATCAAAATCGCCCGTAGCTATCTCTAAAATTTCAATACCATTTTCACCTGCAGTTAAACGATGTTTTTCTTCAAGATCTATTTCAAATTCATCTCCAATATTCGCACTTATTTTAGAATTGTTTATTTCTACTACACCGCTTCCCTTAATTACATGCCAAAATTCTCTGCGATTTTTATGACTCTGTAAACTAAGTGCTTCATTCGGCATGACTTTTATAATTTTGATGGTAGAAATTTCATTCTTGGTAAATTGTCTAAAGTTACCCCAAGGTCTTTCTACCTGAAAAATATTAGATTTAATCATATGGCAATATTATACATCATAATAAAATTATGACCAATAATTTTAAGGTTTATTATCCTAAAATTTACTATTAATACGATCTGACTTAAAAGATAGGTAAGATACATAAATAAAAGAAAAGAATAATATAATATAAGCCCATGTATTTATACTTCCTTCATATTGTATGAAGATACTCCAGATACCAGAAAAAAGAGAGTCATGACTAATGAATAAATCCCAACTATTAAAACGCAGAAAACGACCCAAATATATACCAAAACTAGTAAAGAATATAATTATTACAATAAAAATATCAACAATCCTCTTTGAAAATTTCAAGATTAATAATCTTTCCATATTCAAGATTGAATATAGACCAAAAAGTAAGGACGTATAGGCAGATGCGAATATAAAGAAAATATCATACATTAGATGAGCCCGACTTAAGTGAATAAAGTCAGTAATTACATAAGGAGCATTTGGTAAGAATAATAACCATAGAATAAATCCAATAATAAACAAAGGTCTTACTACATCTTTTTTAGTATTTATATTTAGAATTAATATAGAACTTATAAAAAAAG
Source organism: uncultured bacterium (assembly GCA_903929735.1). Lineage (GTDB taxonomy): Bacteria > Patescibacteriota > Minisyncoccia > Phycocordibacterales > UBA9973 > UBA8515. The sequence continues at coordinate 12,179 of CAIYVW010000044.1, read as the reverse complement.
GAATAGAAGCTAAAAAGACATTCCATAATATATAAAGAAATGATTTATTCCCGAATAAAAAAACACGAATGATATTTAAAACAATAGATAAAAATAAAAAATATTTTATCTGTTTTGGTATTTTAATTCCCCTTATTTTCATATTTTTTCAAATGATTGGAGTATTTTTTCACTAATTCAGAGGAACTCCTGACCTTACCTCCATGCCCTATATTATATATAATCTCTATACCTAATTCATTACAGAGTGAAACTTCAGGAACAGGATCTCCATCTGGCTTCCTGTCTCCCCCGTTTGCAAAGATGTGTGGACGAATAATTTTAATTTCTTCACAAACACTTCTATCTTTTGTATTTTTAGAATGACCAGATATAACAACTCTGTCTACACCTATGATAGATTCAATTATTTCCTTTCTCTCCTCTTCTTGCATGAATTCCTTGCCTTTTTTCATTCTTAACCAATTATCATTATTTAAGACTACAACAAGATAATCGCCTAGTTTTCTAGCTTCTTGTATATATCGGATGTGCCCAATATGTATAGGATCAAAACCACCACTCACCATAACTACTTTTTTCTTTTTATTTGAAAGTTTGGAACTTTTAGATTTTTTTATAACTTTTTTAGTTTTCATAAATCCTAATAATTTTAGCTTAGTAATATTTGTATATATTATACCTAAACGAAACCAATCACAATAAATACACCCTCATATTATAACATTCTGGCATGTAAATATAATAATGTATTCATATTTAATATTATATGTTAAAATAGCAATATGCATTCTGGTATAAAATCTTGGAAAAATCTAGTTATTTACGCATTTAATGCTTTTTCTATACCACTACTATTTAAAACTCTTTTTGCACCCTGGGAAAATGATACTGCTAAAGGTGCCCATTTTGATTTAGTAGAAAAAATTGTTTTCAGTATCTTTTCAAGAGTAATTGGTTTTATTGCAAGAATTATATATATATCAATTGGTTTAGTATTTACATTAGTAATTGTAATGACTTTTCCAATTTTCTTTTTCATACCAATAGATATCAGCCAAGAATATTTAGAAAAGTTACCAAGTTTTGGAGCTTCTCTTTCTTATGGTCAGACCTATTCTTTAAATAAACATAGTCACCAAGTCACAGCTCCTACTTCTTTAGTACTTTATGGTAAAGAGAAAGTTTTAAGAATGATAGATCGTGGATTATCGAAAGAAAACAGTCGTAATGTTCTTCTAGTAGGAGAAACAGGAGTTGGTAAGTCTGTTATCATTTCTCATTTAGGTGTACTAGGAGAGTCAGGACTATCTTTCTCAGGTATTAGAAACCATAGAATAGTTGAGCTATCTATTGAAGGATTAAGTGTAGAAGATTTTGAAAAATCTATGGATGAAGCAGCTGAAGCAGGAAATGTCATAGTTGTCATAGAAAATATACATGGCTATGAATCTGTTTATGAGAAATTAAAGAAGTACTTAACAATACCCCATCTAGGTATAGTGGCAACTACTGACTTTTCTAATTATGATCAGGTTATTAAAAAATACCCAGACTTCCTTTCTAAATTTGAAAAAATAGATGTAGATCAAACAAATGATGAAGATACATTATCTATACTTATTAACAAAATAAGTATAGATGGAATATCTATAGACAAAGATGCCATTATAGAGATAATTAAACTTTCAAATAAATTTATAGGTAATCAACCACAGCCACTTAAGTCTATTTTAATCTTAGAAGAACTTCGTTCATTACATAAAAAAATAACAATAGATAATGTCCGCCAAATAATTGCAGATAAAACAAATATCCCTATAGGTAATATGGGTGATGATGAAAGAAAAATACTGATAGATTTGGAAGATAAAATGAAAGGTAAAATTATAGGTCAAGAAACTGCTGTTAAGGATGTAACAGAGTCTCTAAGAAGACTTAGGACTGGAATATCAGACCCTACTAAGCCCGCTGGATCTTTCCTATTCTTAGGACCTACAGGTGTAGGTAAAACTTATACAGCTAAGATTCTAGCAGAAAGCTACTTCGGTAATAAAAGTGCAATGGTTAGATTCGATATGAGTGAATTCTCCCTTTCAACTTCAGTTATCTTATTCTCTGACAGACTAGCTAGTGTTATAGAAGAAAGACCTCTTTCTCTTGTATTCTTTGATGAGCTGGAAAAAGCCCATGTAGGAATTCATCATTTACTTCTACAAGTATTAGACGAAGGAAGACTTACTCGTGATTCAGGTAGAACTGTAAGCTTGAAAGAATCCATCATAATCGCCACTTCAAATGCTGGTAGTAGAGATATCATAGCTAATCCTTCAATAGAAAAGAAAGATTTAATTAATAAACTTATAGCTGAAGGAATTTTCGCTCCAGAATTTCTAAATAGATTCAGTGATATAATACTATTTAAACCATTAAGTCAAAGTGACATCAGAAAAGTCACAGCACTAATGCTAAATGAATTCAGAGAAAGATTATATGAAGATAAAAAGATTAAACTTCTAGTTACTGATGCCTTAATAGATAAGATAGCCTCAGCTGGCTTTGATCCAGATTTCGGTGCTCGTCCTATAAATAGAGCTATAGAAGAAATAGTCCAAAACAAAGTTGCCGACTATATAATAGATGGCAACATAGAAGGAGAAATAAAAATTATTTAGTAATTTATTTACTGACTTATACTTTGTATATTACCTGCATAATTACTCAAGAATGAAGGTATAGCAAAAATTAATCCTATTATAGGTAAAATGAAAAGTGCTAAGGTTATAATCATTGTCCACTTAAAATAACTTCTAGTCTTTTCAACTGATACATATATTGCATCTACTTTCTTTTCTAAAAGGTCTAACTTTGTATTGGTATCCATAAGTTTAATATATTAATTATAATCTAAGCAACTCTAACTTCTTTTACAGTTTGAATATTTGCTCTTTGTAACAGGTCATCCCTTAACTGTTCTGCCACTTTTGAATCTATGACTTCGAAAATACCTTCTGACTCCCCTTCTTTATCATTATCATCATTACCCGCTGTAAGAACTACTAGCTTACTTACACCCAACATTTTATTATTAAAAGTTTGTTCTATATCTATATCTTGAATCTGTCTATAAGGAATTGATACTTCTTTTTTATTTAAAATTCCACGTCTTATGATAAAAGCATTCTCATCTAAAGTAAAATTACAACTTATATAATCAAGCCAACTCATAACAACTCCTACTATTATAAATAAAACAAAGATTAAATATAAAGCACTAGTTATATAATTAAAAATATCAATAGAATTATTTAAAGAAAAAATAGTAATTAATTTGGAAACTATTAAACTTTTATAAGATGAAACAAAGAGAGAAACTAAAAACAATAACAACCCAGCAATTACTCTCTTAGAGAGATAATAATAAAATACTTTAATTCCTAATTTTTGTTCATTATTCATGTTGGTATTATAACATAATAAAATTGTAAATTAGGTGCAAAAAATAAAAATAGTAATCTATTTAATATTTCTAAGAATTTAAACTACCCCCTGCTATTCATTATCTATATATTAATAATCTTATCTCTAACCTCAAAAGGATAAACTATCTTATCTTTCAAATCAGAAATAGGGACCCACAAGACTTCATAATTTCCATATTTTTCAACATCCCTACCACTCCATTCTGGCCCCGTACCAGTACCAACTTCACCACTTACAATATTACATCTGTAAAAGTATTGTACTTGCCCTTGAAAGTTATCTAAAATATAAAATTTCTTCATAAAAAAATCACCAACTTTAACATTAACACCAAGTTCTTCTAGGCATTCTCTTTTTAATCCATCTTCTAAGCTCTTATCTGTATCATCTATTCCCCCACCTGGAAACACCCAGTATTCATGACCATTTTTAAAACGATGTATAAGTAAAACTTTATCATCTTCTATTATAATAGATCTAACTCGCTTTTCTGTTTTATTATCTAAATATTCATTAATAAGTTTTATATCCTTAAAATCTTTTTCTCTACCTAGAGCAGTTTTAAACTTTATTAATTCAAATAAGTTAATAAACGGTATATATTCTATTATCAAGGCACTAGATATAGCATCTTCTGTATTTATATTATATTTTTCCCAATTTAATTGGGGAATAATTTCGTATACATCTTTTTTAAGAAAAATCTTATCATATCTTTCATTTTCTTCCCAGTCACCTAATTCTCTTAATTTTTGATGTAAATCTTTCGTAATTGCTATATCTATATCACTAGCTTTTCTTATTCCTAAAACATCTAAAATTCCGCTACCAACAACTACATACTGATCTTTAGGAAAATTTAATTCTTTTATTTTTTGAATAAGATTCATAAGATTATTATATATTTATAAATTAAAAATAACTAATATCTTAATGAATATTAATAGGTATTTGTGGTCCCAGTAGACAAATGTACTCATTCACACTTTTTGATTCTTACAGAATCTGTACATCTTTCGAATATTTGCAAATTTCATTTCAAAATGAAATTAAATAAGTATCCAGTAAGCATTATTCCTACTCCTACAACTCCTGCAAAAATAAGAATAAGCCTATTTTTCATAACCTTTTTCAAAATCATAAACTCAGGAAGTGATAGTGCAGTTACAGACATCATGAATGCGAGAGTAGTACCCATTGATACACCTTTCTCTGTTAAAGCCGATACAAAAGGAATAACTCCAGCTGCATTTGAGTATAAAGGAATACCTATTAATACAGCAAGTGGCACAGCATACCATTTACCAGACCCTGCATATTGAGCTAGAAAGTCAGCAGGCAGATAGCCATGTATCCAAGCCCCGAGGCCTATACCTACTAATATGTAAGGCCAGACTTTTTTAAGAATATCTTGAGTGTAATCAAGGGCGTAAGATATTCTTTCTTTACGAGACATGCTGGGCAAATCGATATTTCCATTTACAGAATTTTGATAAACAAATGGTTCAACTAAGTTTTCTACTTTTAGATGTCCAATCACAATCCCAGAAAGAATAGCAATAATTAAGCCACTAACTATATAAATAAGTGCAATCTTCCATCCAAACAACCCGAGAAGTAAGACAAGAGCAACTTCATTAATCATAGGTGAAGCAATAAGAAAAGAAAAAGTAGTTCCAAGTGGTACACCTGCTTGAACAAAACCAAGGAAAAGTGGAATTGCAGAACAAGAACAAAATGGAGTAATGATTCCCAAGAACGAAGCAAGAACATTACCAACGTATTTATTCTTATGAGATAAAATAGACCGTATCTTTTCAGGTGGTAAATAAGATCTGATTATTGATACAATAAAAATAATTACCGATAATAGAATGAATATTTTGATTGTATCAAATATAAAAAAGTCTACGGCGTTCCCTAATAGAGTTTTAGGTGAAATATTAAAAATAGCATAAGTTAACCAATCAGCAAGTAATTGTACAGGATAGAACATGATCTATTTTAAGTTTTTAGTTATAATCTCTTTTAATCTTTCTTTATCTGGCAACATACCTACTAAAATAGGATTATCATTTAAAGTTAACACTGGGCTACTCATAAGACCCATAGAGGTAATTTTTGTTATATCATTACTATAAAGGACTGTGTCATTAATATCTAATTCAAAAACAGCTTCTTTAGTAAGTTCAAATAATGCTTTACACTTTTTACATCCTGATCCTATAACTTCTATTTTCATATGTTTTTATCTTAAATTATTAATACTTCCAGCATCAGTAACATTTCTGAAACCAGCTTCTTCTAACATCCTTTTGGCCATCATAGATCGATTACCAGATTCGCAATATATAGTTATTTCTTCATCCTTTTTAATATCGGGGAAAATACCCTGCATCATATCTATAATGTCGTGGTTTATGGCTTCTTTAATATGACCACTCTCATACTCTTCTTTTGTTCTAACATCGATTAATATCATAGTATTTTTTTAGTTAATTCTGATTGATAATTTTTTATAATATTTTCATTTCTTGAATAGATTATCTTGTTTCCATCACGTATGCTTTTTAATAATCCTAAATCTTTTAATACTTTCAGATGATGAGATAATAGATTTTGGGGAAGCTTAAGTTTAGGATGTATTTCACAAACACACTTTTCACCATCCTTTAAAAATACTAAAATTGCTAACCTATTAGGTTCAACAATAGCATTAAGATAATCTTTTATGTTTATTTTTTTATTCATAAAACATACTATATCAATATATGTTGATATAGTATACCTATCTATAATTTAATGCAATATGGATGCCTATTCTGGACCGCGAGTACGTTCCTATTTTATTAGACTGTAATCAGTCTTTTAAAAATGCAATCATCTTGAGGGCTTTTTTATTTTTACAGAATCTATACACCTTTCGTGTATTAATACTGGGACCATGAGTACATTTTTTGAACCTTACAGGTTCAGTACACCTTTTCCGTTCGTGATTACACTCACAAGGAAAAGGTCTTCAAATCCCAGACGTAAGCCAAGCAGTTGGCTTGCTTAGGAACCCAATAAGAAAAACCCCCTTACGGAAGTTTTTCTTATTGGGTGCCTACTGGGATTTGAACCCAGACTGAGAGTTCCACAAACTCTAGTGCTAACCATTACACTATAGGCACCATATAAATAACTTACTATTAATATAGTAATTAACCTTTTATACCAGAAAATCAGTAAAAAATCTAGTTTTATTTTATAAACAGATAGTTCCTTTGATTAGACTATTTAGAATACTATTATTACCTTTACTGTCAGCACAGTAGAATTGAGGAGTGTTACTGTCACTATTTGTCATAAGAGGAGCTGATAGAGCCCAAGATTTTGTATCTGAGTAGCAGGCCCCTGCTCCATTAGTAGCACTAAGTAAAGAATTCATCGATAAAGAAACACTACTAATAGCTCCATCAGCTCCTTTTATGTGTCCTAATGGAGAAAATAATGATCCAGGGTTTGGATTTGTACAACTTCCGTTAATGTTTGGCTTTGATCCAAATGAACCAGTAGCATTCTTAAAAGAAGTAGCTTGAGTTTTAAAAGAAGAAATTATATTCTTTGTTTTTGAATCTTTTACTTTATTTACAAACTGCTCCATAGACATATCTGCTTTTGGATTAGAAAGAGTGTTAGGAATATTCAAGTCATAATATGTTGTTTTCCAATCAAGTTTTACTTCATTCCCTGCTATTCCACTATCGTTTAATCCTAACAATTTAGACAAAGGAACATCGAGAGTAAATTGTATCTGATATATATTATCATCATTCTTTCCTATCCAAACATCCATAGGACTAATAGTGGAGGCACCTATACTATCATCTAGAATCTGCTTTTGATCACTTGGTAATTTTGCTATATATAAATCAACTAAAGAAGATAAAAACTTTTTAGTTAAAGTATGATCTGCTGTTAGCTCATAATGATGAGTATCTATTCCTTTAATTAATTCAGAACCCTTGTCTATGTATGTTAATCCATTTACAAATTCTTTAAAATATAAAGCAGTCTCCTCTTTTACAAATAAAGGAATACCTTCTTCTTTATTTTTTATATCATATATATCGATTTTTTTTATAAAATCTTGAACATCTGAAGAAAATTCAGGGACTATTAACCCTAACTTGCCTGAAGGAACAGAGATAGTGGTAGGAGCAGGAGCATCACTATTTAAAATCTGACTAAGATTTGGAATACTTAGAAAAATATTTGATCCATCATACTTTAAATTACTTGTAATACCACTATACATTGAACTATTAAGATTTAATATGTAATCAAAAAATAATTTACCATCTACATGATTTACTGCTCCTATACTATTCAAAGAAATAAAATCACTATCTTTTGATTTAACAACTTCCCCACTACGTAAACCAACTGTTATATTCGGAAGAGTAGGAAAAGATAAATTTATATTTGTTTCAGTTTTATATGATTTTAAATTTGAAATAACTCTCGGTGAATTTAAAATTATTACCTTAGGGTCTTTTTTAACAATGAAAAAGCTTAAATTTAACCCCGGTATCTTTATATAACCTTCAACAAAAACAAAAATTAAAATACAAACTACGATAATAAAAGTTATAACCAAACTCCATTTCAAAAATGATTTTGGTTTACTAGGAACAACTGTTTCCACTTCTCTATTAGCAGAAAGAATATCCTGAGAATAGGAAGACAATATTGCACTTTTAGGTACTATGTCCGACATATTCTTAACAGGCACAGTAACTTTCGAGGAAGGGACACTATCTGTAGGAACTACAATATTATTATTAAAATTTGAGAAAGGTGTTTTATTTATATTAGAAACCACTGGTTCATAGACTGCTGGTCTCTCTTCTATTTTTGGTACATTTTCTATACTTTTAGTTATATCAAAACTAGAATCTGCTATAACAGAAGATGATTCCATCTTTGGAGCTTCTGTGTTCACTTTTATAGGAATAATTAAAGGGGTATCTTCTGACTTCTTTGACCCCTCTACTTCAATCATATAAGGTTCAATTTCTTTAGTTAAAATAGGAGTAGGTTCTGATACAATATTTATCTTTTCCTCTTTTTTATCTTCATTAACTGGCTGCAACACTGAAGGAACCCAGACTTTAGCTGGTTCTACTTCTTTAGCTGGTTCTACTTCTTTAGCTATATTTAAAATATTTACAAATGGTGTCTTCACTATATCAGAATCTGTATTACTTACTTTTATATCAGATGAATTATCTTCACTGGGTAGTTCTCTATATGGATCAATAATTTTCTTCTCTTGTTCTTTTATAAAATCTTCTGCTTTTTTAGACTCTAAAGATCTAGCTCTTTCTAATAGAGCTTCATTAAGAGCATCTTCTTCTACTTTTGCTATTCCCTCTTGTATATCTTCTATTCTCCAGCCAACATCTGAAAGATTTATAATAATTAAATCTTTAGAAACTTTTTTATTAATTTGTGATTTTATGTACTGTATTAAATCTAAAGTAATCATACTTTTTTATTATACCATTATGAATTAAAATTCATAGACATAAATTTTATTTGTAAGTTGATATCTTCCTCTTTTTAAATCTATTTCTTTAATTTCTTTCTTTGTAGTGAAATGAAAAGAAGCAGAAACTAATTTAGTACCACTTTTAAGTTCTTTATCTAGCTTTGGAAGTAAATCATCCATTAAACTTGGATATAAATAAGTAAATATATGAGTAGCATTAGATAAATCAACTTCAAAAAAATCTTTTTTTATTATTTCTATTTTCGAAGTATTAAATTTCTTATGCCACCAGTTACGAGTCTTAGCTAAGATAGTTGGGAATGAGCTGTTCTCTATACCGATATAAGTAGCTTTAGGATTTTTTTTATATAAATAGAAAAGAACTTTACCATCCCCACACCCTAAATCATAAACCACACTATCATCATTTATATCTAAAGCTTTTTCTATCTCATGAAGTACCTTACTAGGAACCCCAACAAATGGAACTTTGGCAGTCATATTCCCCCACATCCATAAAATCAATAAATATAAAACAAATAAAAATACAAAAAATGTAACCCATGATAATAAATTAAATAAAATTATATACATGAAAGTATTATATCTTAAAAGAGAAAAGATAGTGAGTAAAAACCTTCATAATGAAAGTTTTTATATTTTGTGCACGAGAGAAGACTTGAACTTCCATGGGGTTGCCCCCGCTACCACCTCAAGGTAGTGCGTCTACCAGTTTCGCCACCCGTGCATCAGATTCAAACATAACGAGTATAACTAATTCTTATAAATTTTTCAATAAAACAAAACAGGCCACGAGGGCCTGTTTTTATTCTTCTGTTTTTTCTATTTTGTCTTCTACAGGTTTTTCTTCTCTAGAAATTGTAATACTCTTTAATCTCTTCTTAACTTCTTTAACTGCCTTAGTTCTTATATAGTATAACTTATTTCTACGAGTCTTTGATTTTCTTAATACTTCAATTTTATCTATATTAGGAGAATAAAGTGGGAAAATACGTTCTACTCCTACACCACTTGAGACTTTACGAATAGTAAATGTAGCACCTGTCTCTGTTCCGTGCTTACGAGATAAAACCAAGCCTTCAAATGCCTGAAGACGTACTTTTCCTTTTTCTAAAATTTTATTCCAGACTCGAACAGTATCACCTGCTTTAAAATCAAGGTTTTTTCGTGATTCTTGTTCCACTGGAGTGAATTGTACTTTCGTTATTTCCATGGGCTCTACTTTATCATATCTAGCTATTTTAAGCAAGATATGTCTTTATTACCTTTTTAAAATCAGCTGGTAATGGAGATTCTACTGTTTTCATTTCCCCACTTGGCATTCTAAATGTTATAGATTTCGAATGAAGAGATAAACGCTTCATTCCTAGAGCTAATTCATGATTACCACGATAAAGAGGATCTGAAACAACAGGATGATTAATGTATCTCATGTGAACTCTAATTTGATGAGTGCGTCCTGTTTTAGGATATGCTTCTACATAAGAAAATTTATTCTCTTGATTTATACCTTCTATAGAATCAGAAAATCTATTCAAAACTATATACTCAGTAGTGGCATCACGAAGAGGTGGGCGTGCTCCACGACCTGCAGTCCACATACGTATATCATTGGGAGATCTACCGATAGGAGCATTTATTATTCCCTTTTTACCAGAAGCTAATGAGGCCTTCGGGTCAGACACATGTCCATAAACAAAAGCATGATAAACTTTTTTAATAATATGATTTTGGAATTGCTCTTTTAAAGAAAGAAAAGTTTTTTGATTACGAGCAACAAGAAGAACTCCCGATGTCTCCCTGTCTAATCGATGGACAATACCAGGTCTGTTTATCTTTATCTCTTTACCCATATATTCTATTGTCATAGGTTCTCCTACTTTGGCTAAACTTTTATCATAATCCAAAATAAGATCAGACATTGTAATATCTTTTTCTTTTGTTCTAGCGTCAGCATGTACAGCGATACCTGCTGGCTTATCTACAACCAGAATATTTTTATCCTCAAATAATATTTTTAATTTTTTCATATTTTATACTTACCAAAAATTTGTGCCCCTGGTAGGAATCGAACCTACATCGACGGCTTAGAAGTCCGCTGTTCTATCCATTGAACTACAAGGGCAAATAAAGCTCAAAAGCTTTATTTAAAAACTGTGCGCGATGAGGGACTTGAACCCCCGACCTTCTCAGTGTAAATGAGTTGCTCTACCAACTGAGCTAATCGCGCATAAACTTATACTTACTATATATTACAAACAACAATGTTTTTCACGAGTCGCTACAACTGAGCTAATCGCATGCCATTATACTATCACATTTTTATTAAAATTCAAGTCCTATTAAATACTTGGATCTTTATATATAAAAGGTCCATTTTGAATTGTATCTTCTTCTGTAGCTTTATTATTGAACTGATTTATTGTCTTCTTTAATAAATCTTCTTTTATCAAGCTATCATTACTATTGTGCTCAATTTTTACTTGAAATATTTGTTCATTTTTTATTTCATAAAGTAGATAAAAACTAAATAAAATTAATAATAAAGATAGAGACAGAAAAGTGTAGACCAAAATCATCCAATGTTTATGAGGATTTATTTTTAATAGATCATCTGCCATTTTAGACTTATTTTTAAATTTAAAATAAATGTTATTCATGTAATTATAGACTTAAAACGTTAAATGTTATATCTGATTGCCAAGAAGGATTTACCACAGAAACAGTATCTTTGCTTTTATTTTTTGGTGTATCTGTAACTTCTGTCGTATTAACAATAATCTTATTTAAATAAGAAGACACTATATTTACACTAAAAGGTGAATTTTCCAAAAGACCTATCACTTTTGTTAAATTAGAAAAGTCTCCTTTCATACTCAAAGTCACTAAAATCTTATTCTTTTCATTTTTAGAAATTTCTACACTCTTAACAGATAAAGTAACATTATTTTCTATACCTAAATTTTCCAGATAAACTACGAATGTATCTATCTTGGAGGTATCAACTAAGTAACTTAATATCTTTTTATTTGTATCACTTAGCTCTGACATTTTTTTCTCAAGATTACTTATGTTTTGTTTATCTAAAATCTTCTGTTCTAAAGTAGATGAGACCGCAGAAATATGTCTATTTTTATTC
>CAIYVW010000043.1 GCA_903929735.1 uncultured bacterium | reverse complement strand
ATTTAGACTATTAATGTCTTCTTTGTTTTCTAATATCGTTGTGTATTTATCTTCACTCTTTAAAGTATTAGTAACCCAGAGTGAATAAGGAATATTAGCTATATTTGTATCACTACAAATTACCATAGGGATATTATAAGAGTGCTCTGATTCTATATGTTTCATTAATTTACTACTTAAATATTTTTCAGTAGAAAACATCAAAATAAGCTGAGATACTTCTTGTATTACCCCCTGCCATGGATAGATAGAATCGATATTCCAGTAATCCATAGATATAGCTAATTTATTTAAAATAGCACTATAACCCAAAGACAGAGCCTCTGCTTTATCGGCACAAATAGTATAAACAAATACTATATTATTTGATCCTTTTTCTATTTTTTCAGTTATATTCATATACATATTATCCCACAATACACCCACCTAGGCAATTATCTTTATCGAAAAATACAATGGATTGACCCTTATCTATAATTATATTTTTATCAAAAAATAACTGACATTTGTTATCTTCTAAAATCTTAATACTACAAATTAGAAGTTCCCCGTGATAACGAATCTGAGCTGTATATTTTTTATCTTTTTTGGGTAAGCTAAATATCCAATTAGTTCTAAAACCTGAAATATTGTTATTTAAATAATAATCTTCTAATTTATTCTTACTTGAAACAGTCAGTGTATTAGCTTCAATATTTTTAGACACAACATATAAAGCTAAACTATTATTTATATTTTTATTGATAGTAAAACCATGACGTTCTCCTAGAGTAAAAAATGTTGCTCCATCATGAGAACCTATAACATTTTCCTCTTCATCTATAACATCACCCATCTTAGGTTCTATATAATGTTTTAGAAAATCTTTCATATCTAAGGGACCAAGGAAGCAAACACCTTGGCTATCTTTTTTAGTTGCTGTAGGTAAATTATATTTATTTGCAATCTTTCTAACTTCTATCTTTTGTAAATGACCAACAGGAAAAATCGTATGATCTAAATCATCTTGAGTAAGAGTCCAAAGAAAGTACGACTGATCTTTAGAAAAATCTAAGCCGGTATGGAGCTCAAATTTATCTTGAGAAATAACTGGTAATACCCTTGCATAATGACCCGTTGCAATAAAATCTGCTCCACGAGCTTTTGCAAACTCCCAAAAAATACCAAACTTAACTTCACGATTACACATGACATCAGGATTTGGAGTATTACCTATTTTATATTCATTAATCATATAATCAGCAACTCCTTTTTTATAAGACTCTTCTGCATCACATTCTAAAAAAGGAATATCTAAATGAGCACAAACTCTCATGGCATCACGACGTTCCTCTTTCCATGTACACTTTATAAATTCTGGTGTCCAAGTACGAATAAAAACTCCAACGACATTATATCCTTGTTCTTTTAATAAAGCAGCAGCCACAGAACTATCCACTCCTCCTGAGACTCCAACGAATACAGTTTTATCTATTTTTTTTGCCATCTTGCAAATATTCCACAAGGTAATAGTTTTTTACTTTCGGTTTCTTCTATTACTAACTCTCCAGATTCAATAATACCTTTGTGATTTTTCATTAAATCAACTAAATTATTTTCATAAACTATAGATGAATAACCAGCAGTATAACCATTTATAAGAATAAATAAAGGGTCATCAGATAAAACTTGACCACAAAGATCCATTAAATCTATAAATTGTTCTTCTATCTTCCAAAGTTCACCTTTAGGACCATGACCAAAAGATGGAGGATCCATTATAATAGCATCATATTTTCTTCCCCTCTTAATTTCTCTTTTAAGAAATAAAACAACATCCTCTATTAGCCATCTTATAGGAGCATCTTTTAATAAAGATATCTCTGCATTTTCTCTAGCCCAAACTACAGCAGCCTTAGAAGCATCTACATGACAAACTTCTGCTCCAGCTTTAGCACAAGCCATAGTAGCTCCTCCTGTATAAGCAAATAGATTTAGAACCTTAGGTTTTTGTTCTTCATTATTAACTAGTAATTTATAATCAGTAATTATTTTCCTCATCCATTCCCAGTTTGGCAATTGTTCTGGAAAAATACCGATATGCTTAAAAGAAGTTGGACGAATAGAAAAAACTAAATCTCCATATGATATATTCCAATTATTTGGAACTTCATTCTTAATTATCCATTTATTCTTAGTTCCATTTCTTATAAATTCTAAATTACAATTTTCCCATTCATTTTTACTTAAAGATTTTTTCCACAAAGCTTCTGGATCTGGACGCGATAAAATATAAGAACCATATCTTTCAAGTTTCTGACCATTACCTGAATCTATTAATTCATAGTCTTTTTGTTTTTTAGTTTTTAATATCATAATTATTTAAGATAATGAGCTATATTACTTCTGTGTTCACTAAAATCTTCGGCATAATGAACTTGTCCACTAGAATCATGTAAATAGAATAAATAAGGTGAAGGTGTAGGGTGTAAAGCTGAATTAATAGCAAGCAAACCTGGATTACCTATAGGACTATCAGGTAAATCACTTCTTTTATAGGTAACAGGAGCGGCATCTACTTGAAGAGGCATACCTAATTTGATTCTTTTCCATAAAATACCTGAAATAATTGATGAATCATTTTTACCTTTAGCTTCTTTCTCTAAAATCGAAGCCATAGTTATAATTTGTGATAAATTCTTACCAGATGATTTTATCTCTAAGTTTAAAGGGGCTATTCTCTTATTAAAATCAGAACTCATTTCATTTAAAATTTCATCGGTAGTAGATAATGGATAAAAGAAATATGTATCTGGGAATAAATAGCCTTCTTTACTTCTTGGATCACTCAAAAATAAGTCCCTACGGAAACTTGATATTTTATCAGATAAAACATTAGCCATATCTTCATTTGTCATACCCTCAGTAAAAGTAACTTTGACTTTACTTACTTTATGATTAGCTTTTATTATCTGCCATGTAACACTAAATAAATTATCTTCTTTACTAAATAGATAATCTCCATTTTGGATATGCTTATCTAAAGATAAAATAGTAATAAAAATTTTAAAAGCTACAGGATATCTAATTATCTTAAAATCTTTCAAATCTTTTGCTACCTTATCTAAGGATTCATTTGAAGTTATATGAATAGTCACATCCCTCTCTCTAGAGGGGGCAGAAAATACATAATGAAAGAATATTAAAAAAACACCAATCAATAAAATGAAATCTAATACATAAGGAAAGACTGAAGTTTTTTTCTTCGTTATTATTTCTGTTTTTAAATCATCCATATAAAATAATTAAATAGGTAAATTTGAAGGTGGTTTAGCGATTTTAGATTCAATACGCTTAAAACTAGGAGTTTCTGAAACCATACCTGGAAAGTGAAATAGTGTTGCAAGTTCTTCAGTAGATATAACAAAAGGTTTTGGCTTATTTGAAGGAAAAAGAGCAGATAAAACCTTAGGGTAATCCATAGCATATTGTAAAGGAGGATGAAAAAATGTTCTCATTCTATAGAAATCTAGCATTCTTTTTTTAATCTTAACCAAAGCCAAACCTGTAGGATCTGACCACGGAGCATCAAACTGCGTAGAATTAACACGATTTAATTCATTTATAGAAGGTTGAGCATATTGTCTGAAAAGTAAACGAACCTCACGACGTAAATTTTGGAATTGATCTTCTGTACAATGCTTATTATCAGACAAAGCAACTAATCTAATACCACAATCAAAATGTACTTTTGCCATATTCTCAGTAACAGCTGTCACTACAGGTTTAATATACTCAGGCAAAAAGACCTGTCTCGCTAAAACATCAGGAGTTCCACTATCTTGCAACTTAGTATAAGGTAATAATATTTTTTCCAAATATTCAACTGCAGCATCCATAAATTCTACATGTTTACCAGTATGACTATGATAAGTCTTAATACTCTGGCGAACTATTATTTGTATCCAAACTTGTTGACCCTTAGGTAGAGAGCCTAAATATTCTATTACTGGTGTTATAGGATCTATTTTATATTCTTCTTTTACCCCTGTCTTCATATCATCACCAAAACCTTTATATGTTTTAATGGGTAAAAAATCTTCTTTTAATTTATTAAATTCACACCCCCACATATTCCATTCTCCATCTTTTTTATACTGAGGAACATGAAAAGCATAATCATCTACCTCAACAACTTTTGCTTGAGGATACTGACCATAAATTTGAGTTTCTACTAGATTTCTCATTCTTGTAGGAGTACGTATGAAAAAGTGAACTCTACCATCAATAGAAACTATCTCAAGAGAAAACCAAAACCAAGGAGCACCTTGAATATATTGCTCCCAAAAACCCTTTTTACTTTGATGAAATAGAGCATTCGTAAATATAAGTTCCATTGCAGCCGGAGATTTAATAACGTCTCTAGGTACTTGTATCTCAAGTAAAACCCATTTTATACCCATTATGAATCTCTCTTGTCTATAATGATGCCAAAGATTAAGAGCTATGTAGGTCAAAGGAATAGGCATCAAATAACCTATTGAGACAATCAATAATTGTAAAAGATTTATATTGTGTGAACTAAGAAATTCTTGAATCATGTTTAAAAAATATATCTATTTACCATAATCGTAAAGATGATGAAGTAAAAAAACCTAACAAAATAGCTATCAAAATTATACCCAGTATTATCATTACAATATTTGTAATACCTCTATTGTACATAAGAGTATTATAACATATAAAAAAATAAAATTCCTCCAATTTAAAGGAGGAATTTTATTTAACAAGCTGTGTATAATCCTGATTTATTCTTTTTAAAATATTTTGTATTTTGTAAGTTTACTAGAATAGTATTCTTTTTCAAATATCTTTCTTTCATAACCTGTTCTACTATATCATCTTTAAGCATAGGACCGTTCTTTTTCAAAAGTTCTTTAATAACCTCTCTGACAACTCCAGACTTATAACCCCATTCAGAAAGTGCATATATTCCTCTACCAACTAAAACAAATCTAGGATCCTTAATGAGTTCATTATGACAAGTAGCTGTATGACATTTTTTATCAAAAGTGCTTGCGACAGCTTTAGCTACTTCTCTGAAGTGCATTGGTGAACCATGTTTTCTCATCATAAGAAAAGCATAATCTTTAACTCCTCTCGCTTTAATAGAAGAAGAAGTAGACTTACCCCATTCGCCTAAAGGATTTTTATTTAAGGTTTTTGATATTAATAACCATCTTCTAGCAATCTCTTCATTTTTATATTGTTCTGATAGATCTTTAACTTCTTCCAAGAATTTAGTAACAAGTTCAGCTTCAGGAACTAACTGATCATCTGTAAGATTTTCAAAAAGATTTTTTAATGATTTATGAACTTGATCTGACACATCACTATCAACACTCCAACGAGTCTTAAAGTGAGCATCTTCTTTATGCTTAGTAAAATCATCACTAAGAGTAAGATACAAATGTATATTATTCTGTGTTATTTTGTCTTTAGATAAATTATTTAAAAATTCTTGCTCAGAAACTATTGCTCCCATAGTATGCATTAACTTTTTTAACTCTTCAAAAACAGCTTTCTCTCCTTTAAAACTTTCACTTTTACGGATCATAGAAAGAGCTCCATTCTCGATTTGACGTACGCGCTCTCGAGTAATACCGTATTTCTTACCTATAGCTTCTAAAGTTTTTCTTTCACCATCATCTATAAGTCCAAATCGATTAACTACTACCTCATATGCTCTAGGAGGTAAATTTGAAAGAATTCTTTTAGTAACTTGTTTAGGTTTAAATGTAACAGTATTTGCCATTTTTTAATGAAATTAATTTAATAATTATTTATACTTTTTTATAATATCATTACTATCAGATAAAGTCAAATAGCAATTAATTCGTGTTGTAATTTACTTTTTTCCTGATGAAGTTTTAGCTTTTGAACGGTCTTGTTCTGTAAGAAGCTTCTTTCTTAAACGTACATTTTTAGGAGTAATTTCTAAAAATTCGTCATCAGCCATAACTTCAAGAGCTCTTTCTATAGAAAGTTTATAAGGAGGTTTAACATTAACAGCCTCATCTGTACCAGATGAACGCATATTTGAAAGTTGTTTTCCTTTTGTAGGGTTTACAGTCATTTCATCCCCTTTTGTAACATTACCTATAACCATTCCTTCATAAACTTCATCTCCATGTTCAACATAAAGTATACCTCTCTCTTGCAATGTCCAAAGAGAAAAAGCAGCAACCTTACCTGTAACCATAGAAGACATAGATCCTACATCTCTTTTCTTTATCTCTCCTGCATACTCTTTAAAACCTATAAATCTAGAAGCTAAAAGTCCTTCACCCTTAGTATCAACAACAAACTGACCTCTATAACCAAGCAATCCTCTTGTAGGAATTTCTATAAGCATTCTAACAATTCCATCTTTATCGTGCATACTAGTAATTATTCCACGACGAGCTGTAAGCTTTTCTATGACAGCACCTGAAACATCATTTCTAACATCTATAGTTGCTTCTTCATAAGGTTCTAACTTTTGTCCATTTTCTTCTTTTATAATTACATGTGGTTGAGAAACCTGAAGTTCATATCCTTCACGACGCATATTTTCAAGTAAAATAGAAATATGTAATTCTCCTCTTCCGTAAACCAAATAACCCTCTTGAACTTCTTCTTCATCGGGTTTATCAAAACTAATACGAAGACCTACATTTATTTCAAGTTCTTTTTCTAATCTTTCTCTAATCTGACGACTAGTTACATATTTACCTTCACGTCCAGCAAAAGGAGAATCGTTAACTAAAAAGTTAAGAGAAATTGTTGGTTCATCAATAGCTATAGATGGTAGAGCTACAGTCTCAAGATTATCACAAAGAGTTTCACCTATAAATACATCAGAAATTCCAGCAATTATAGCAATATCACCAACATTTATAGTATCAACTTCTTTACGAGCAATACCCTCGAATGTAAACATTTTAGTAATTCTTGAATTTCTAGAAGTTCCATCTGCTTTTTTTACTATAATTTGAGAGCCTGTTTTTATTGATCCAGCATAAACTCGAACAATAGCTAAACGTCCTAAGAAATTATCATAACCTAAGTTGAAAACTTGTGCTTGGAAAGGTCCATCTAAGTCAGAAGAAGCCTCTTTGACATCTGAAAGTATCAAATCCAATAAAGGAGTAAGGTCTTTAGAATCATCACCCAGCTTAAGAAAGGCTTTACCTTCTCTACCTATAGCATAAATAGTTTTGAAATCTATTTGATCTTCTGTAGCCCCTAACTCTAGAAATAATTCAAGGACTTCTTCGTGTACACGATCTGGATTTGCTGCTGGTTTATCAATTTTATTTATAACAACAATCGGTTTAAGACCTAATTCTAGTGATTTTTTAAGAACAAATCTTGTTTGAGGCATAGGACCTTCTTGAGCATCAACTAGTAGTAATACAGAATCGATCGCACGTAAAACTCGCTCAACTTCAGAACCAAAATCAGCGTGACCTGGAGTATCCACTATATTTATTTTAGTTCCTTTATAGTTAACAGAAGTATTTTTAGAATAAATAGTAATACCTCGCTCAAGTTCTAGAGCATTCGAATCCATCGTGACACCATCTTCTACCATTCCACACTGTTTCATTAGTTGATCTGTAAGAGTTGTTTTACCGTGGTCAACGTGTGCAATTATGGCTATATTTCTGATTTCATTTAATTTCATATTAAAATTCTCCTTGAGTTAAAAATAAAAACGCCTTGTGGCGAGCTATTAATACTCTATCATACTTTTTTAGATTTGTAAACAAAAAGACCGGTTATCCATAAGAAAAACCGGTCTATAAAACTAGAGGTCATTATTTAGTATAGACACGAACCTAATTCTCCCTCTGCAGTACTAATCTGGCCATAATTTTCCTCAATAACATCTTCTTCGACAACACTTTCATCGATTGTCTCTTTAATTTTTTCTTCGCTCATTTTTTTAATTTTAAAATAAATAACTAGAATGATACTTTAATTGATTAAAGCAAAATAAAGCTAAAAAGTCAAAATAACCCCAATAAAGCAAAGCTTTATTGGGGTTATTTTATTTAATTAAATCAATTTAATAATATCATGATAAGTTATAACTACCATCAATAACATTAAAATTCCAAAACCTACCATATTTACAACATTTGCAATCTCAGGTTTAATACGTGATCCCTTTATTTTCTCTATCAAGAGAAAAAGTAATCTCCCACCATCTAGAGCTGGAAATGGTAATAAATTTATGACTGCTAAATTAATAGAAATAAGAGCAGTAAATGAAAGTAAATAAATAAATCCAAACTTTGCTGCATCACCTACTACTCCTACTATTCCAATAGGACCAGTTACCGATGACATATCTCCCTTCCCAGTCACAGCACCTTTTATAAGTTTATAAAATCCTTTTGCTGTACTTACAGTTAATTCAGAGCTAAGTTTTAAACCTTCCCAAACAGCTTTATGTACAGGTAACTGTAATGTTCCTATCGTATCCATAGCTATACCTATAGCTACATTCCCTTCTTTGTTATTCTTAGGAGTTACTTCTAATTCCTTACTCTCAGGACCTCTTAGTAAATCCACCTTAATAGCTTCATTTACATGTTTCTTTACAAAATATTGAACACTTTCAGGAGAGGGAGTTTCAGTAAAATCTTTTGGGGTAGAAAGTTTAATAAGTTTATCTCCTATTTTAAGACCTGATAATTCAGCAGGGCTTCCTTTAACGATACTAGTAATAGTTAAATGTTGATTACTTACTTCTACTCCTTTCGGAGCCATAGAAACAACAGATGGTAAACCTGACATGAAGCCTACTGTAAGTAAAAACCAAGCTACTAGGAAATTCATAACAACACCAGCAAAAAGTACTGCTGCTTGTATATATCTAGGTTTACTAGTAAAACTTCTTTTTTTGTCTTCTTCACTCACCGAAGGATCATCACCATTTTCTCCAAATATTTTGACATACCCACCTAATGGTAATGCATTTAAATTATAAGTAGTCTCACCTATCTTTTTTCCAAAAATTTTAGGAGGAAAACCAAAAGAGAATTCATCTACTCGTATTCCAGACTTCTTGGCAACAATAAAATGTCCGAATTCATGAGAAACTACAAGAACTAATAAAATAACAATGAAAATTATAATTGACATGAGAATATCATAGCATAATTTGATATTTAGATAAAATAAAAACCCCTAATCTAATTTCTTAGTAGGGGTTTCAAATTATATTACTTTCGTTTATTAAACTACTTTTTAGCATAAGGCTTGCAAACTTTTGCCTTTAACCGCCAGAAGCCGATCGTAAACTCGTGAAGAACACTTGATGAAGTAGGAGCTGTTTTAAATCTTACTCTTTCAGGAAGCTTTTCAATGTCAAAGCTTTTTTTCAACCATTCCAATTTTCTGATTTCTTCCCTGTCTACTTTTGTCTCTTTTGGAAGATTTGCTCTCAAAATAGCATTCTTTTCCTTAATTTTATCAATCTTTTTGCTAATTACAGGTGCTATTATTTTTAATGAAAAACTATATATCACCAATATAATAACCATAATGACAATAATTTTGAATGAAGAAGCAATAAATTGACTGAAATCATTCCAGGAAATGTAGGGGGTAATAAATGCAAAAAATAAAACAATTATCATTGGAAAAAATATCCGGCTAGCTGTTTTACTAGTTTTTTTCTTTCCTTCTTTTTGGTCTACATTCCATTTATTCTCCCATTCTTTACCTTTCTTCCAAGAAGGTAATGTCACCATAACCAAAAATAAAGTCATAACAGCCACTACCGTTGAAGCTGTAAGCAACAGAATAGCTGCATGTCCTTCAACACTAGAAGTAAAAAGTTTATAAACACTGCAAAAATAATAGTAAATACAAGCTGAATAGAAAGATATTCCACAAAGAGTAAGAGGTGTGTAAAACCTCCATTTCCATACAGCTAGTGTTTTGAAACCATAGTCGTTAATATCATCTTTTCCCCCGGTACTTTTTCCAAACCAAAAGTCTCCTTTGAATACATCCTTATACCCAAGAATTGGATATTTTAAAAGAAAATCAATCCAAATCTTTTTCTTGTTTGGAAGAAAAGAAACAGACTGAACTCCAAAGAAAAATGCAATCGTTTTGATAACAAAGAAGAATGCCTGCAAGAAAACTGAACTCATAATTCTTGGAATTAAACCAAAAAGCCACAACAGTGGTTTACCAGTGAATGCGAAAATTTTCCTCTTGCGGTATTCGCACTCATCTATGGGTCCGAATCTGTACCAATTATTAACCCAGGAATAAATTACTTTCTGAAATTTTGTTTCCGGTTCATCAGCAAAGAATTCTTTTGGAACATCAACGACTGCTTCAGCATACGATATCTGATTATCCAATCTAATACCTTCAATGGTATTAAAATATATATCATTCTCGTAACCGTAGTGTTTTTTTTCCAAATAGAATTTCTCTGATTTCCGATTCATCTCATTGAACAAAATAAAAATCAGATGATGAACACCCGGTCTTTTCAATTGTAAATAATGAATCGGTTCAAGCTTAAAGATTGTTCTTTCAGATTTATAATCTGATTGACAATTATCTTTACACGCAGAATCAATAATATATTCTTCTGTTACATCTACCACAAGTATATGGGTAGGCTTCTGCTCGGCTATTGATAAATCAAAGCCAATTTGGAATGGAATAGTAGAATCTTCCAATTCATACTTTCCACCATTCAATACAATCCTCATAGAAGATTGTTCTTTCAAAATAGTCTTAACTAAAGCCAAATTTTCTTTCACGTTTTTAAATTTTAAAGAGCTATTTCAAGCTCGGTTTATATTCATAAATTTTTCTTTATATTACAACTATTCTATATTTTGTCAACTAAACTAATAAAATAAAAAACAGCTGGGTGAACCATGCTGTTTTTTGTATTCATTCACAATAGAAACAACTAGAGAACTTATTTAATTTGTCATTAAATCCGTCTCTTTTTTAGCAAAAATCGCTTCTAGGTTTGCATTTACCTCATTAACACATTTCTGAATATCATCTTTTGCATTTTTAGCATCATCTTCTGGTAAATCTGTAGTTTTATCTATTTCAGATTGTCTTTCCTTACGAACACTTATACGAGCATCTTCAAGCTTTTCTTTCAATATCTTTACCAGTTTTGATCTATTTTCTGTTGTAAGCATTGGGAATATTGCTCTAACTCCATCACTATCTGATAAAACCGAAAGTCCGAGATTCGCAGCGCTAATTGCACCTTCAATAGCTTTTATTTGACTCTTATCCCAAGGAGCTATCCTCAAGGTTTTTGGGTCTTCGATAGATACACTAGCAATGTTCTTAATAGGCATATATGATCCATAACTCTCTACATTTATAGAATCGAGTATCATAGGTGTCGCTCTACCTGTATGAACTGAACCATATTCCTTACTTAGCCATTCTTCTATCTTTTTTAATTCTGCCTTAAAATTTGTTGTATTGTATGCCATAAATTTGATTTCTAATTATTCTTAATTACTTATATTATATCATAAGTGCTATATGTTCTAAAATCATCTTCACAGACGCACCAGGAATACTTAGATATTCTCGACTTTTTTTTAATTCTTCTAAAATAAATTTCAAGTCCTTATTGTCTAAATCTTTTTTCCATTTTAAATAAACTATTTTCTCTATTCCATTTATAAGCATTATCGCTTCATGTCTTAATCCTCCACTGTTCTCATTATCTTTAAATTTTTTTATAATCTGAGCTACTTTTTCTATCCTTATACTAAGATTGGCTTTAAAGAAATCTTCAGCTTCATTATCATCTATTCCATTACCAATTTTTAAATTATCAATCAATTGAACTCTTGATAAAATTGTACTTAATAAAAGTGACGAATCAGGAACCACAATAAAGAAATGCGTATAAGGATTTGGTTCTTCGATTATTTTAAGAAGTGTTTGTTCTGCATCTTTATTTATAAATTTAGTCCCTATAATACAAATCTTTTTATTCCCTTCTGTTGGTTTATTATTATGCCATTCTTTTATCTCTTTACTATCAGAAACAGTAAAAGAATCGTAAAGATTAAGAAGTAAATCTACGCTATTTTTATTTATCTCCCCTCTATTTTCTAAATAGTCACGTAAAATATAAACTATATTTTCTGGATTACCTTCTATTATATAACTATGATATAAATTTTCAGGAAATAATTGGCTAAAATTATTCATATCTTTATTGTACTCCTAATGGGAAGTATTCAGAAAGCTCTCCTGAATAATAAAATTCATAAGAAAGGTCTCCAAAAGTATAGTCTCTTTGTTCTATTGTTATAGTAGAACCACCTACATCTGGATTTGCTTTCGGTTCAGATTTATTAAAACCAATATTAAATAAAGTACCCAAAACTTCAGGACGATCATTAATAGGAAATCCTGCTGTTTCCCATTGATGCATTATTTGTTTCAAGAAAAGAGCTGTATACAAATATGAATAATAATGGTTAGTATTGTCAGTTAGCCTAGACATAAGTTCAGTACTAGGATCTCTATCTCCATAATTTAATATATCTTCAAAATCAGCACCTAGATAGAAAGGACTAGTTTTGTCTTTAAGATTAGACTCTATAACTTTTGCTGTCTCAATTTTAACTCCAGCTACTCCATAAGAAAACTTTGTTCCATTACCTAGGACCTTTAAAGGTTCTAGGTACTTTTTAAAAGCTTCACGATTAGCAGTAAAAAACCTAAATTGTTCTGATATTACAGTGGAAACAATCATTCTAGCTGGAACTCCAGAATCATGACTTGCTTGGTTTATAACATCCTTATCTTTCACTAAAGCATCACTTAGAGTTTGCCATTCAGGAGAAGTCATCCAACTGAATATACTTTGGCTAGAAGGATTATCTCCATAGACAGAAGGTGTATCAATAACCCCTACACATTTATCAATTTTATCTTTTAAGAAAGTATTATTATTTTCAGTAACCAGAACAATAGCATTAATCATGCGATCTGCTACCACTTCTGACTTAGTAGTCATATATGTATCTAGAATTTTTTGACCATTAGCAGGTAGGACAGATAGGACAGTCATTATTTTACATTCTATTTCTGGATTTAATTTATTAAAAGATGTCGCAGCTTGAGCTCTTTTAATAGTAGGAAAGCGAGCTTCCTCTTTTTTTATCTTATTGAAAAATTCATTTCTAGAATCTATACTACCTTTTACATCTGTAAGATGTAATCTCATTGCAACAAAAACTCCAGAAAAAATTAATCCAACACCAGCAAAACCAAACAGAGCGGTAATTAATATTATTTTTATGACTCTTTTATTTTTTTTAAATTTCATAATTATCTCTTACTTAAAATAGTTTTCTTATAAGTTTCCAAATGGTTTAATGCTTCTCCTGTTCCTTTCACTACACAAAGCAGTGGATCATCTGCAACTCTCGCTTTCACTCCAGTACGTCTGTAAACTAAATCTGCTAAATTTCTAAGCTGTGAAGTTCCTCCAGTCATTATTATACCATCATCTATTATATCTGCAGCAAGTTCTGGAGGTGTCTGAGATAAAACTTCTTTAATAGCACTAATCATAACTCTTAATTCTTTATCTATCGCTCTCACAATTTCATTTGTGGAAATTTGAGCTGTTCTAGGTAATCCTTGTATGAAATCTCTTCCTTTAATCGTAATAGTTATTTCTTCTTCTAGAGGAATAGCAGCTCCTATTTTAATTTTTATAGCTTCAGCTGTTCTATCTCCTATAGCTAAATTAAAAGTTTTCTTAATATAATCTGCAATTGCCAAATCAATTTTATCTCCAGCACATTTAACTGAGGTTGAAGCTACAATACCTCCAAGAGCTATAACAGCAACATCAGTTGTTCCTCCTCCTATATCCATAATCATATGTCCTTTTGATTCATGTATAGGAATTCCAGCTCCTATAGCAGCCAAAATAGGCTCTTTAACAACATAAGCATTTTTAGCTCCTGCTTTTACAGCTGCTTCTACTACAGCTCGTCTTTCTGTAGAAGTTATACCTGCAGGAACAGACACCATAACATCTGGTTTAAAAAAATTATATTTACCTAAAGTTTTAGTAATAAAGTAACGAAGCATAGCTTCTGTGACTCTATAATCAGCTATAACTCCATCTTTCATAGGACGATAGACTATTATACTTTCTGGTGTTTTCCCTATCATATCTTTAGCTTCAAGTCCGATAGCTAATATAGTATTATCCTGCTCTGAAACAGCCACAACAGAGGGTTCATTCAAAACAACACCCTTATTAGGTAAGTATACAAGAGTATTTGCTGTGCCTAAGTCTATACCTAATTTTTTAGAAAAAATTGCCATATAATTTAATGCATTCACTATATCACAAAATGAATTAAAAAATAAATTTATATATTATGCTTCAAAAGCTTGATTTTATGATAACATGTAGTTATGTATATAGTTACCGTAATTCCGATACAAAAAGGATTTCAAAAAGAGAATCTTACTTATTTTTCTCCCACAAAAATTGAACTTGGTAACATAGTTGTGATTCCTATTAGGTCTAAAAATGTTGATGCTATTGTCATAAACATAGACAATGTTCGAGATTTGAAGTCTGATATTAAAAAGGCTAATTTTCAATTAAAGAAAATAATTTCAATTAAAGGAACATCTCCTTTTTCTTCGAATTTTTTCAGAGCTTGTGAAATAATGAAGGATTATACAGTTAGTAATACAGGCACCATAATAAAAACTCTACTACCTTCAACTTTTCTAGAAAATTTAAAAGAGCTAAGTAAAAATAGAAAAGATGAAATCATAAACAAAGAACAAGAAGTAGAATCAGAAAATGTAAAGCAAGAAAAGTTAATATTCCAAGCTCTGACTCCAGACCGCATAAGCTGGTATAGAACTTTAGTTAGAGAAGCTTTTGCCAAAAAGCAATCAGTATTTATTTGTGTACCCACAAGGTTTGATATTGAACAACTAAAAATCGAATTCACTAAAGGTATCAGTCAATATGTTTTCTCTTTTCATGGAGATTTAAGTAAGAAAACATTAATAAATACCTATAATTCATGCCTAAATGAAGCTCACCCAATTCTTATCATAGGAACAGGTAAATTCCTATCTATCCCCAGGAGCGATATTAAAACTATTATTATAGAAAATGAGAATTCTGATGCATATAAACAATTTAATAGACCTTATATAGATATACGTACATTTGCCGAAATATTATCTTCTATAAATAAAACTAAATTAATCTTCGGTGATACATTATTAAGACCAGATACTCTTCACAGACATGATGAAGGAGAACTTGGAGAAGTCGCTTCCCCTCTTTTCCGTTTACCTCAAGCTGAAAGACAAATAATTGTAGACATGAAAGAACAACTAGATTCCAATGGAGCCAAAAAATTCACTGTTTTATCAGACACAACACAGAATATGATAAACTATGCCCTTACAAATAATGAGTCTGTAGTTCTATTCACTATTCGTAAAGGCTTAGCTGGAGTAACTGTATGTCATGACTGTGGAAATACTCTTCTTTGTCCTACATGTTCAACTCCTGTAGTGCTATATGGATCAAAACAGAGAAATGCTACTAAAATTGTTAATTCAAGAATATTCATGTGTAATAAATGTGGAAGAAAAGAAACAACTGAAGTAAGGTGTGTAGAATGTCAGAGTTGGAATCTAACTCCACTAGGCATAGGAACTGACAGAGTTTATGAAGAAACTAGGAAACTTTATCCCAATGCCAAAATAATTCAAATTGATAAAGAAACAGTTTCTTCTGACAAAGAAGCCAGAGAAGCCATGATAGAATTCTACAAGAATCCTGGAAGTATCCTTATAGGAACAGAAATGATATTTTCTTATATTAATAAAGAAGTTATCCATAGTGCAATCATATCTTTAGATGGATTATTATCAATTCCAAGCTTTAACATAACACAAAAAATTTTACACATAATAGAAAAATTACATGAAATTACAAAACGTAATTTAATTATACAAACTCGTATTCCAGAAAATCCTATCTTAGAACATATACTAGCTGGTAATGTTTTACCATTATACAGAGAAGATCTTAAGGAAAGAAAACAATTCGGATATCCTCCTTTTAAAAGACTTATAAAAATTACATTTACTGGGTCAGCTTCAGAAACAGAAAAGGCCAGAGCTTTTATAGACAAACTATTAGGAGAATATGAACCACAAATATTTAGCGCATTTGTGGGTAAAATAAAAGGACAATATATTACAAATACTGTAATAAAAATTAACCCATCATCTTGGCCTATATTAACTACTGAAAATAGAAAAATTAATGAACATTTACTAGAGTGTCTACGTCATCTCTCTCCAGCCTTTTCTATAAATGTCGACCCTGAGGATTTACTATAGAATAAAAACTCTATTAACATTATCTTGCTTGTAATTAAAAGATGTGCTAATATTATCCGCATATATGATTACTGTAATTGAAGTAAAAAAGAATACAAACGAGAGCAATATGAATCTCGTTCGAAGATTCAGCCGTAAGGTTTTAGAATCTGGAATTATCCAAAAGGTCAAAAGTAAACGTTATAACGAAAGAGCTGAATCAAAAGTAAAAGTAAAGATAGCTACTCTTAAAAGAATTAACCGTAAAAAAGTACAAGAGAAGCTTCAAAAACTAGGTAAAGCTCCTATACAGACAAAACGTGGACATCGTTAATTAATTAAATTATGACAGAAACAGAATTCTGTACAATTATAAACAAAACAAAAGGCAAGCCACCACGCTTGCCTTTTGTCTATATAAAAAATGCTATCTTAGGAGAAGATTACGAACTTGGAGTAAGCTTTCTATCCCCTCGTAAACAAAAAGAAATAAACCTTACATATCGTGGCATGAATAAAACAACCAACATATTATCTTTCCCTTTGACTTCTAAATCTGGTGATATTACTTTTGATTTATCTAAAGTCAAAAAAGACGCACCTCTCTTTAAAATGAGTTATTCTAAATTTTTAAAATATTTGTTTGTCCACGGATGTTTACATTTGAAAGGATTAGATCATAGTGCTATAATGGACAGACAAGAAATAAAATTCCTAAAAATGTTTCCTTAGTAACTTAAATAATGACTAAAAATAATTTCAATGTTGGTATAGATATAGGAACCAATACTACTAAGGTAGTAGTGACTGGGTACAACAAGGAGACAAATTCACCTTGTCTACTTGCAACTGGTTCATCTGAAACAAATGGAATGAGATTAGGTTACATTACTAATATAGACCAAATAGCAGAAAGTATTAAAAAGGCAGTAAAGCAAGCAGAAAGCACATTAGATTCAAAAATAAAAAAAGCTTGTGTTTCTATCGGAGGTATAAGCTTAGGATCATCAGTATCTACTGGGTCAGTAATTATTTCTAGAGCAGATCAAGAAATTACAGAGCTAGATATTTCTAAAGCATTAGCTTCTAGTGAAGAAAATCTTGAAATAGTAAACAAAAAAATAATACATATAATTCCTGTTCAATATAAACTGGATGGTAAAGATATACATACACGACCTCTTGGTATGCATGGCATCAAGTTAGAAGTAAAAACTTTATTCATTACTTGCCTTAAGCAAAATATTGAAGATTTAATAACAGCTCTAGGACTTGCAAATATAGAAGTCACAGATGTTATTGCTTCACCTGTTGCTCTTTCTACTATTCTACTTAATACTAAACAAAAAACAGCAGGCTGCGCATTAATAGATATAGGAGCTGAAACAGTATCATTATCTGTATTTGAAAATAATCTTCTCGTATCTTTACAAGTATTTTCTATAGGTAGTATGGATATAACAAAAGACGTAGCTTTAGGATTCAAAATAGCATTAGAAGAAGCAGAAAGTGTAAAACTTGGTAGTGTCTTAAGTGGCGATTACCCAAGAAAAAAAGTAGATGAAATAATAGAAGCAAGACTAGGTGATATTTTTGAACTTGTTGAAAATCACTTAAAGAGAATGAAACGTAGTGAACTGCTTCCAGCAGGCGTTATAATAACTGGAGGAGGTGCTCACATAACTAGAATAGATGAAATAGCTAAAAAACAATTGAACCTTCCTGCTAAAGTAGGACCAACAGATACAACAATCAATGGTAAATTAAAAATTAAAGATTCTTCTTGGTATACAGCTTTCGGTTTAGCATTAAATTTCAACCAAGGATCAAATAATAATACTTTAAATCCCATAGGTGATAATGTAAAACAAGTAAAAGGATTTTTCAAATCTATTTTATCTCAACTCTTACCATAATTAATATAATTAGAGAATAAAGGAAGCATTTGTCAAATGTTTCCTTTTTATGAATTTCTGGTATTATATATAGCGTAAATTATTATTAACAAGCGTATCCTCTTTTTCGTCTAAAAGACGCGAATGGACGCTATACATATATGCCTAAATTAAATCCAGAAATTGAATCATTTGCAAGAATTAAAGTTATCGGAATTGGTGGCTCAGGAAAAAATGCACTGAATCATATGATAGCTTCAAAAGTAAAAGGAGTAGAATTCATTGTTATGAATACTGATACTCAAGATTTACACAACTCATTAGCTGAGAAAAAAGTTCATCTTGGTAAAAATCTTACCAAAGGACTAGGAGCTGGTATGAATCCAGATATAGGAAGAAGAGCTGCCGAAGAAACAAAAGCAGAAATACAAGATGTTATAAAAGGAGCTGATATGGTATTTATAGCATGTGGTATGGGAGGTGGAACAGGTACTGGAGCTGCTCCTATAGTAGCCCAAGCTGCTAAAGAACAAGGTATTCTTACTGTTGCTGTTGTTACTAAACCTTTTTCTTTTGAAGGTAATCAAAGAATGAAATTAGCAGAAATGGGACTTTCTGAATTAGAAAAAGAAGTAGATGCTATTCTAGTAATTCCAAATGATAGACTTATAGTTATCTCTGGTAAAGATGTAGGATTCAGACAAGCATTTGGTCTTTGTGATGAAGTCCTAAAACAAGCAGTTGAAGGTATTTCAGAACTTATTACAACACCAGGAATGATAAATGTAGACTTTGCTGATATTAAAGCTGTTATGTCTGATGCAGGAAGTGCATTAATGGGAGTAGGAATAGCCGCAGGAGAAGGTAGAGCTGAAAAAGCTGCCCTTCAAGCTATTAATTCTCCTCTCCTTGATCTTTCTATATCAGGAGCAAAAGGAGTATTATTTGCTATCTCTGGAGGTGAAGATCTTACTATCCATGAAATACAAGAAGCTGCAAAAGTTATAACTGAATCTATAGACAAAGAAGCCAAAGTTATTTTTGGAACTATAAGTGACGACAAGCTTAAGAAAGGAGAAATGAAAGTAACAGTTATTGCTACTGGATTCCCTACTGATATGCCTAAACGTTCATTATTCCAAATTCAACAAAAGACCACTGAAACTATAGCCACCTCTTCTCCTAAGGAAGAAATAAGTCATACTGTAAATAAAGAACAAATAAAAGATAACTCATCAGAATATTTAAAAAAAGCTGATAAGGTAGAAAAAATAGAAGACGATTTATTTATAGACGATACAGATGATTGGAGTACAGTTCCAGCATTCTTAAGAAGAAATAAGAAGTAAAGAACAAAAAATTCCAAATAAGTTTTACCAAAAGGGCATGCACAAGGCCGACGGGCCGAGCTATAAGGAAATTTTCAGCAGAAAATTATCCGGACCTTTTGGAAAAATCTTATTTGGATTTTTTTTGTTTTTTAATTTATTTAGTATAATATAGATACTATGTATGATTTAATAATATTAGGAGGAGGACCAGCAGGCTCAGCTGCTGCTATATATGGAGCTCGTAAACATCTAAAAACAGCTCTTATCACAAGTGAATTTGGTGGCCAGTCAATGGTTTCTGAAGTTATTTATAATTGGATTGGAACTCCTGAAATATCAGGGATGGAATTAGTTTCTAGTCTTAAAAAACATGTTTTATATTATAAAGGAGAACATTTAGATCTAATAGAAGGAGAAAGGATAATATCCATAACTAAAAACGATAATATTTTTACTATTAAATCAGAAACAGGTAAAGAATTTACTTCTAAAACTATATTAGTAGCCACAGGTAGTGGTAGACGAAAATTAGAGGCAATCAATGCAGATAAATATGAACATAAAGGAATAACTTATTGCGCCTCTTGCGACGGACCATTATATGGAGATCAAGATGTGCTTGTAATTGGTGGAGGAAATGCAGCATTTGAAACAGCAGCTCAACTTCTAGCATACTGTAAAAGTGTAACTTTAATTCATAGAAGTGAAAAATTCAGAGCAGATGAAATTACAATTAAAAAATTATTAGAAAATCCAAAATTTAAAGCGATAAAAAATGCAGAAATTCTAAAAGTAGATGGAGATCAATTTGTTAATTCTTTAACTTATAAAGATAAAATTACAGGAGAAGAACATACATTAGAATCAAACGGTATTTTTGTAGAAATTGGACAAACACCTAATATTGAATTTGTAAAAGACATAGTTTCTATTGATGAGAATAATAAAGTCATAGTAGATCCGACAACTCAAGCCACTTCAAATGAAGGTATCTGGGCTGCTGGAGACTGTACAAACTGTAAATATCACCAAAACAATATAGCTGTCGGAGATGCCGTAAAGGCAGTCGAAGATATCTATATATGGATACAGAAGAATAAATAAAAATCATAAAAAATAAGCTGTAAATCTAGAATAGATTTACAGCTTATTTTTATTTTCCTTCTTTTATTAAAATTTCTTCAAGTAATTCTAATTCTGCTTTTGTATTAGGCTGGAATATTTCCATCATATTTGAAACAGGAATAGCTTTTATCTTATGTCCTTGTTCTTGAGCTATTTTTACTAAGTCTGTAAGATAATACTCACCTTGAGCATTTAAATTCTTCAAATTATTTATATTACTCCATAACCATTTTGAATCAAAAGCATAGATAGCAGGATTTATTTCTTTTATTTGCCTCTCTTCTTCTGTGGCATCTTTGTATTCTGTTATTTTTAAAACTTCTCCATTTTCATCTCTTATTATCCTACCTAAATTATATGCTCCTGCTCTCCAATCATTAAAATCAGGAAGAATTACGGTGCCCATTGTTATTACTGATTTTTCTTTTTGATAAGCATTTATAATATCATTAATAGTTTGTTCTGATATTAAAGGTTGGTCTGATGAAACAACAAAAACCATTTCATGATTTGAGTTAACATAGTCTTTTGCTGACAAAACAGCATGCCCTGTACCTAATTGTTCTTTTTGATGAGCATATTTATGATTTTCTCCAAATACTTCAAAAATTCTTTCCTTCTTATGACCAACAACGATAACTGGTTCTATCGGTAAATTAAGCTTAGATAATGTTCCTAAGATATGTTCTAAAAATGGCTTCCCTCTAAGAGGAGCCAAAGCTTTAGGATCATCTGATTCCATTCTTTTACCTTTTCCCGCTGCTAAAATTATTATTTGTGTACTCATGTATCTAAAATTAATTTAAAAAATAACCTAATGGTAATTTTGTGTTCAGGCATAATTTTCTACTGAAAATTTGCATGACCCTGGCTCGTGCCGTCGCACTAGGCCTCGTACAAAGTATTCCTATACTTTGTGCGCGATACAGGAGTCGAACCTGTGACCTACCCCACGTCAAGGGGTCGCTCTACCAACTGAGCTAACCGCGCAAAGGTTTTTAGTCAATATCAATGCGGAAGCGGTGAGATTTGAACTCACGAGGAGTTTTCACCCCTGCCGCTTTTCGAGAGCGGTGCTTTCAACCACTCAGCCACGCTTCCTAAATATTAACTTCTTGATTATACTCAAAAAACCTCTAATTATCAAGGTTTATAATTATTAATATTCTAATCAATAAGACTATTCCCCGTCATACAATCAGGCTTTTTAATATCTATAATTTTAAGAATTGTAGGAGTTACATCTGCTAATGTACCCTCATGCAAAATTCCAGTCATATTCGTAAGTATGAAAGGCACAGGATCAGTTGTATGCGAAGTATGTCTTTCTCCTGTCTTTTGGTCTATATTTATTTCTGCATTCCCATGATCAGCTGTTATACAAGCCACTCCTCCATTTGAATGTAATACTTCCAAAACTCTACCTAATTCTTTATCTATTTCTTCTACAGCAGTTATTATGGCAGGAACATTTGCTGTATGACCTACCATATCTGCATTGGCAAAATTAATAAAAATAAAATCAGTCCCCTTCTTTATTTGCTCTATTACTTTATCTGCTATTGCTTCAGCTTTCATTTTTGGAGCTAAGTCATGAGTGAGTATATCCTTACGACTAGGTATCAGAATATATTCTTCACCAGGATAAGGCTTCTCTACTCCTCCATCTAAAAAGTAAGTAGCATGTGCAAATTTCTCTGTTTCTGTTATATGAGCTTGAGTAAGACCTGCATTAGACAATTCTTTTGCTAAAGTAGTTTCGATCTTAATCGGAGGAAAAGCCACCAAACTTTTATATTCTGAACCATAGTCTGTCATAGTAACCAAAAGAATATTCATCGTTTCTTTCATTTCTATTATCTTATGTGTAAGCATACGAGCTCTGTCTGCTCTAAAATTGAAAAAGAAAATTCCATCATTTTTCTGAATTGTATGTTTCTGTCCTTCTTTATCTAAACATATAAATGGTTCGATGTGTTCATCTACAACTCCTTCTTTATATAAATTCTCTACATATAAAGATGGATCCACATCGCAGACTTTACCTTCTCCTTTCATTATTACTTCTTCTACTTTCGATAATCTATCCCAATTATTATCCCTATCCATAGCATAAAGACGTCCTGAAATTGAAGCAATAGACCCTATGCCTATTTCTTTAATTTTTTCTTCTAATTCTTTTATATATCCAGCTGCACTCTGAGGAGGAACATCTCGTCCATCAGTAAAAACATGAATTACAACTTTACTAATTTCATTATCAAATGCTACTTTAAGAAAAGCAAAAAGATGATTCATATGACTATGGACTCCTCCAGGAGACAAAAGACCCATAACATGAAGAGTCGAGTCATTCATTTTTATATGATTGAATAATTCAACAAAAGCCAAATTATTGGCAAAATCACCCGAAGATATAGATTTATCTATTCTTACTAAATCTTGATCAAGTGGCCTTCCTGCTCCTATAGTCATATGACCCACTTCACTATTACCCATCTGCCCGCTAGGTAGCCCTACAGCAAACGCAGAAGCATCTAAAGTTGTATGAGGATACTTTGCCCATATTTCATCAAAATTTGGCTTATGAGCAGCAGCTATAGCATTATCTTTCTTATCTTCTCTGTAACCCCAGCCATCTAGAACTATTAATGCAATTTGTTTTTTAATCATTTTATAATTATATCATAAAAATATTTCTTTATAAATTTAGATTAATAATTTGTCTTTTTGGCAAAAAATGTTATACTAATTCGTAATTATTAATTAGTAATTATCTGGCCTTATCGTCTGACCAATTAGAAGATAAAGTTAGTAAAGTTTAATATTGGCCTTATCGTCTAACGGTTAGGACATCGGCTTTTCAAGCCGGTAATCCGGGTTCGATTCCCGGTAGGGTCACAACATGAAAATTTACACTCGTCAAGAGTGTATTTTCTGTTATGACCCTAAGCAAAGTATCTGCATACTTTGCGTCCGGGAAGCGAAAACCTTTTCCGTGTGAGTATACGAACGGAAAAGGTGTACTGAACCTGTAAGGTTCGATAAGTGTACTCACGGTCCCGGTAGGTTCACAATTAAATTAAGATATTTTTCTCAAAATATAATTTGCGGTTTCTTCTGGTGTCTGTTCAGTATTATCTATAATTTCTCCAAATATTGGATTATGTATACCAATATTATAATGATATTTAATTCTTTCAACTTCCCAATCATCTAATTCCCTATTCCCTCGATTAGTAAGAGCTTTTTCCAATTTAGGAGAAAGAGTAAATACAAATATTTTAGTATTAATATCTTTTAATTCGTTCATTACATAATCATGATTTTTTTGAGAAAGTGGATATGGAACTATTACATTAAATTTTTTGTTTGAAAAATTTCTTATTAAAGATACTACATTTTCTAAATTTATAGGAACTGCCTTATCAATAGGCATCCAGTTTATCATTTGCCTAAGTGTATCTATTTCTAATAATGCAGTATTAGAATTTTTTTTAGCTAATATATTAGCTATTGTTGTTTTACCTGAATTTATCGAACCATTAAGAAATATAATCATATATTTATTCTTTAATTTTAATAGCAAGAACTCCAAATTTACTCTCTTGTTCTTTAGTATAAAAACCATAATAAACTTCTACAGCTTCTTCTACTGTATCTTTATTGGGAACTACATTATGAACACCTTCTTTACTAAGCATATCTTTAAAATTATCATATATACTTATTCTTTCTATATTAAATATTTTTTTCTCGGTACCAATAAGCAAAATATCTCCTATTTTTAAATCTTTAAATTTACCCTTATTCAAACGACCTTCGATAATCTTTTGGCCATTTAAAATATAGGATAGATATGGCTCTATTATATTTATACTTATTGTTGTCATATTGTTATTATATTTTAGCATCTTAACTGCAAATCTTGAAATCCCCTTATATTATCTATAATCTGGTTCCAATTTGAACTTGGAATCACAGATTTTAAAAGAAAAAAATTAAAAATTTTGATTCAAATAGTCAAATACCTTTTGGAGTTTTCTAGCCTCTTGTACAGCGTCAGCTTTTTCTTTTCCAAAGAATTTAATATGTTCCGCTAGTTCAGCAATTCTAGTTAGGGCACCTCTCCAGGCCATTTGTTCAATGTTGGGAATTTGTTTAAATACTTCTAATTCCTCATCCGTTGCATTCCCCCAATTTATAGCATCAGCAAGCATAATACCTTCGGCAAAACCATTCGGTGCCCAAACACCAGAAAAATCTATAAGAGCTGGGGGTAAAATTTCATCTAAAAGAAAATTTTGATACATATCACCATGAACTAGTTGCCTATCTTCTGGCAAAGGTTTTAAGTGCGGTTTAATCTGGTTATATAAATCCATAAATTCTTGACCGTAATCAAATTCTTTTTGACTTAAGGCTACCCAATTACCAGTAGACCATGGGCCCTTTGGGGTTTTTAAACCTTCAGGTTGGGGAACTCCCTTTAGCAATTCATGAAATGCACGACTAGCTTTTAATTTTTTATCATATTGTCCTTTCATATGTTCTCCTTTCAAAAAAGTCCAAGCTACATAACCCTCATGTGCCCATTCTCCATGAATTGATTTTATGGGTCTATGAAAACGTACCTCTTTACTTTCTGATGAAACAACAAAAACCTTGGGCTCTCCACTCGGTGCCACTTTTCCCTCCGGCTGGTTTCAAAACAATGTTACCAGCGATATATGAAGTATTTTGACCACCTTTAAGTGGAATTGGTTCTTCCTTTGAGCCAAATGCTCTGGCTATTTCTATAGTAGGTGGGGCAATTTTTACTCCATAATTTATTTTCATATAGATATTTTATCATATTTTAGTGAAAGCTTCATTATCTGTTTAAAAATCTGCTTCCAATTTGAACCCCCTAGGTTCACAACATTTTTAACACCTATTTTATATAGGTTATTCAATTAGACCTAATGGAATATTTTAATGATTTGTAATCTGCTATAATAAAATTATGAAATACAAAAGGATAATAATTCTAGGTGGTAGTGGTTCTGGTAAATCTACTCTAGCAAATAGAATTAGTATATATACAGGTTATCCTATTTACCATCTAGATAATTTGCTTTTAAATTCAGACTGGTCACAAAAAGAAAAAAGTGAATGGTTAAATATTTGTAAAAAAGAATTTCTCTCAAGAGACACGGGGGTTGTAGATGGCAACTATGGATCAGTACTCAATGAAAGAATAGATTGGGCTGATTTAATAATTTTCATAAATGTACCTACTCGTCGTCATATATTTAATATTTTCAAAAGATCATTTATGGTTAATATAGGACTAGAGAAAAGACATGGCATGGAAAAAGATAGAAAAGATACAGTTGATTATAAATTTTTTAAATGGGTATTGAATTGGAATCGAAGTCATAAAAAGGAAATGTTCTTAAAATTAGGGTTCATAAAAGATAAAAAAGTTATTGTCACAAACAGCCCTAGAAAGTTAAATATAGAAAAGTTACTAAATGAAGAAGCTTAAGAGTAACAAATGAAATTAAGGTTATACTCTAACTCTGAATACCATAAAAAATATGCCCACAAATTAATGTGAGCATATTTAATATTTTTAACATTATAATTTTAAATAAAACAATCTTTTTTGATTAATTTTACAACTTTTTTAAGGCTTTCATTATAAAAGTCTTTAGAAATAAAACCATCAATGTGAATAATTGTTTTAGGTGGATACTCTGAGTAAACCCATACCTTCGCTTTTTTATTGATTTCTTTAATCAACCTAGCGAGAGTATCAGCATCTTTTTTATCCTCTTCTGATAAGCCTTTTTTATAAGGAGAATCATCTCCATGGAAAATTGAGCTACAAATAACAAGCACTTCCCCTTCTTTAGGAATAAGACCTAAACACTGATCAAAAGTTTCAGAATAATCTACATCTGGCACTTTTTCCGGAAATGCCTCATTAATAGCATCTTTAATAATACCAAGCCAAATAGGCAAACTCTGAAAAATTATTACTTTCTTCATAATATAAAAGATTGGTGAATTTTCTTTACATTACCTCATATTAGCTATTCTGGCAATACAAAATATTAAAACTATTTTATATATAATAATACACAAAAAAAACACGCCCATTTCTGGTGCGTGCTTTATATTTACATTTAAAATAACAATTTAATTCAATCTTTCGATTCAGGAATCATTTCTTTATAGAGAATACCAAGTTCTCCCAAACAATCTGTTAGCTCTTTATAGCCAAAATTGAAAGGGAAAATATTATTGGGGAAATATTCCCTTTTCCATTTCTCAAAAATGAAAGTAGAATCATCTGACTCTTGTTTAAAATTATCATTCGGGAAAATAATATTTCCATCGATATTCAGCCGTAAGGTCATACTGTCAGATATACTTTCATTTAGAAAAGCTACAAGTGTAGTACAAACTTCAAGCTCAATCAGACAATTATAAGGAAGACCATTTGAATAATCATAAGACTTCAAAACAACTGGTAACTTTTTGAAAATTTTTCTCCAGAGCTTAATGTTAGTCTTGGCTAAATTCCTCTGAACAATAATGCCTATTAAAGACATATCATCTGGGACTTTAGTTTTTAAAATAAAACTTTTGATATCAAATTCATTCATAATTACAAAATTTAATTTAATTTAAAAATATATTGAATAATTTCATTTGAAATAGACTCTGAAAAAGAAGGATGTGTAATATCTATACAAGAATTAAAATTAGATAAATTAACAATATTTGATTTGTTAAAAAAATCAGAATTTAATCCAACAATCAATGATTCATAATTCTCATTTTTCAAAGACAAAGCTACATTAACAGCATCAATAACAGGCAATCTAAGGTTAATAAAACAAATATCTATTTGATTCTCTTCGATAACATCTAAAGCAGTCAAGCCATCAGCAGCTTCTTTAATAATATTACTAGAAATCCTCCTAGATAAAGCTCGAATGAGCATTCTATTTGATTTATCTCCATCAAATACTCCTACACAAATTTTTCCGTTCATGATTTTTTATTTAAATTTAACGAATTTTTACTTAGATTACAATAAATAGTAATGAATGTCAAATAAAGCTATATATTACTATGTTTTTTGCTATTGACTTTCTTATAATTTAATGATATAATATATAAAAATAAGAACTTTACAATTAAATTAAATCTTAAAAAAAACAGTTAATTATGAGCGGAGCAGGACATGGAGGACACGGTGGTCATGATGACCATGGTGCAAAAAAGGAAAATAGTTCCTACGGAGGAATTATTATTGCAATAATATTAGGTTTTATTTTTATTATTATTTTGAAAGTAATCTTTTTCCCATCAAATAAAGGAGAAGAAACTAACAAAAATAATAATAGTCAGCCTAGTGCCCAACAGTATTCCCCTTCTCAGAGTAATAAATACTCTGATAGAATAACGGTCCAGTATGGACCTAATTACGGGAATATAGTAAACATCCCTTCTGGATGTAATTTCTTCTTCATCAGTGCAACCAGAGCCTATTGTTGCCTTAGTGGCAGTGCAGAGGTATGTGGAATAGCAGGTGAAGATGCTTCAGTAAGGCTTGATGATAGTCATGCCAACATGAACTTGAGATTCAAGTCTACCGATGGTGGAAATGGATCTTTAATAATAATAGTAACGCAGAAATAAAAACAACTTTAAAAAAAATTATTATTATGGAAATTATTTCAAACAAAAACTTGAATTATCCACTATCTGTTATAGTGTGGATGGTATCTTTCTTTTTATTGCATGGTCTTTGTTTATACGGAGACTTAGATGGTAAATTCTGGCTCATTGGTTCAATCGTTGTAGGTGCATTAATTGCATTTGGCGATAGAAAAAATGTCCCCATCATGACTGAGAAGCTCCTAATTTTCAATGGCTCAGAAGTTAAAGATGAATTTGGAAATAGTACATGGGTAGGCCCTGGAAATTATTTTATGTTCTGGATTTTCTCTTTTGCCGAAGGTGAATCTGATGATATGGAAATACGGAACGTAATAGTTCCTTCATTTACTTGCCAGGATAAAACTGGTAAGAGTATCACGATAGATGCCGACGGTGACTGGCAGATATCAAACTTTGATAATTTCAAAGTACAAAAAGAAGATAAAATGGTTTCTAACCTTATCAGTTTAGTCAAAAAATATGTAATTAAAGCATGTGGAAAAATTGCCTACAAAGATTACATAAAAGGAGACATGACTGATTTAGGTCAAATGGTTTTATCTGATGACTTCTTCAGGGGAGAATGTAGAAGATATGGAGTAGAGTTTCATAACCTTCTTGTTAGTTCTGTATTAGCAGATCTTAAACAAGAAAATTCAAATGCGTTCGCAAAGGAACTATTTGAAGAAGAGAAGAAACATTATCCAACAGGCCACAAGTTTACCCATCAAGAATTGGAAGATATACGGAATGCTGTGCAGGTACAACTCTCTAAGGCCAAGAAGGTCATAACTAGTTCACCCACTGTCACCAGAATAGATGCTGATGACAATCATTAATTAAGATTTATAAATTTAAAAAACAAAAGCGCCGATAGGATTAATCCTTCGGCGCTTTTATCATATATAATAATTAATTAGGTACTGTTACAGTATAACTACCATTTTGTACAGTTACACCTTTTACCCCTAGTGTAGTTATTATAATATTCATAATTCCAAATACTGCAACCATAATGAACATTCCAATTATCCCCCAGATCATATGTTGCTTACTATTTTTCTTTATCTCTTCATTATCTGGAGACATCAGAAACTGAGCAAGACCATACAGGAAATAAATAACAGCAAAAGCAAATAACGCAGTTATAAGAGGATTGATAACAACCTTAGTTATACTTCTCATTAAAGTTGTTATATTTGCTTCTGCTATAGGAATTAGTCCAAAGTTCATAATATAAAGATTAGTTACAGTTACTATATGCTGTAGGAGTACAAGGAACTACTTTGTCACCTGTTGCTGCATCAATACCGAAAGTTCTCTTAACTACTCCGATAATTCCCCAGAAAGCAACAATAACGAATAGACCAATAAGACCATTGATGATCTTTGTACGTCCCATCTTCTTTGCTTCTTCGTCTGAAGAAGTCATAAAAGTAATAACTCCCCAGATAAAGTAAACAACAGCTATTGTAATCAATGCTGGAACAAAATAATTTAAAAATCCTACTAATAGATCTAAGATACTACCAATAGTAGAAACAGCTGCTGAAGCGAACAAAGGAGCACTAACAACGAAACCTAATGCTATAAATTTTTTCATAAATTAATAACTAAATTAAAACGACTTTATAATAATTTTATTAAATCCTACCGACCGTAGGAAGTAAAAATAAACTAATCTTACTAACCACTATTATACCAAATAACAACTAAGATACACAACTATTTATGCTTGCGGAAGGAAAGGCATTACTGGTTTACCATTCAAAAATGTATTCGATAGAATACCGACAAGCCCCCATATACTTACCATCACAAACAAAGTTACAATTCCCCAAAACATAAATTGCTTACCCGCTTTACGTTTCTCTTCATTATCAGGATACAAGAAATACTGAATAATTCCATAAACAAAAGAAACAACAGCAAGAGAAACAAGCATAGGAGCAACAGCATTCATCAGAGTACAAGTAAAATAGTTTATCAAATCAGTCAGACTTTTTATACCTCCATCACAAGAAATATTTGTCCCTGGTAAGTTTCCTGCTGCTTCTGCTGTGCGTATAATTATATTATTTATCATTTTGTAAATTATGTTTTATTTTTAATACCTTCGACCATTTTATCAATCTGGAAATCTTTAATTACACACCATTACCGATATCTTTAACTGTTTGACCTATTGCATCTGCTATAACAAAGGCTCCTAACAGTAGAGCTCCTCCTATAATCGTATATACAAAAGTTCGTTTGGCTACTTCTATTTCTCCTGAATTCCCTTGTGCTTTTACAAAAAGGAAACCAGCATAGATAAAAGCTAAAACAAGTAAAGGAACTCCCACAACAAGAACTATTTCGATAATCTTTTTGATAAACTCAGGAATAGTTTGTGGACCGTTTGGTAGTGGATTTTCTATTTTAGAATTAATTGTTAATCCTGATCCTGTAGAAGTTCCAGTACCTGTGTTAAATCCTGATTCAGTAGAAGTCCCCGTACCAGCAGCTCTAATAAATACTACTGGTATTAATAATGATAAAATCATTATTAATATAAAACTATATTTTGAAATACTTTGCATAACTAAATTCATTTTTTGTATTGATGTTTTCATATATAATATTATTAATAAAAATTATTTTAAGAAAGTGTTAATTGTAGGATCTAAGTTTAATGATGTAATAATAGCATTTATAATTAACCATGCAGCTAGAGCTATAACATAACCGACTACTACATTGAAAAGTATATGCTTGGCTTTTTCTGTCTGATTGCTACCACCAGAAGTTAAGTATAAATATCCTGTATACATTATAATCAATGCCACTAAAGGTGTAGCTATAACAAACAATAAGAATTTAATTATATTGTTTATAAGCTGTATAAAGAAGTTAAAATCACATGGATTTGCATACATCCCGGTACTAGCTACAATAGGCCCTACATTACAAGCAGGGATTATACCATTACCAGAAGAAGAAGTGAAAGTGGCTGTATTCGTACCTGTATTTGAAACTGTATTTGTACCTGTATTACCATTACCATTAGCATTAGCATTAGAAGTTAAAGTAGTAAAAGTATAAACAACAACAGAAGTAGGATCAGTTGATGGAGCTAAAGTTGCAACATATGTTTGATTTGGTAATAACCCTGTAGAAAAACTAGCTTCAAAAGGACTAGATGTAACTAAACTAGTAGCCAATGGTGATCCAGAAGGATAGTTAGCTGTATCGTATATACTAAATCGGTAGGAAGTATTTGCTACTGTTCCTAGTGCCTCTACTGTTACAGAATTTGAAGTTAATGTTCCAGATTTTAACTGAATTTCTAAAGAAGAAGTAGGAGGGGGGTTAGAATTAGTACCTGGAGGAGTACTAAAAGAAATTGATGGAATTGCAGACATTAAACTTGTAGAGGCTACATAGCTTTTAGCAGATAGTAAAACAAAATTAGCACTAGCATTTCCAAAATCATCTGTTGTTACACTT
Organism: uncultured bacterium; assembly: GCA_903929735.1. Classification (GTDB taxonomy): domain Bacteria; phylum Patescibacteriota; class Minisyncoccia; order Phycocordibacterales; family UBA9973; genus UBA8515. The sequence continues at coordinate 17,607 of CAIYVW010000043.1, read as the reverse complement.
GCATTAACAGAAAAAGAAGGAGTAGGACTTAAATTTGGATCATTAAAAATATAGATAGTTATATCTTGAGAAGGAGAAGCTCCAGATATAGATAAAGTAACACCAGTAGAAGTAAGACTACTAAAAGATAAAGTTCCAGATGTTGCAGCACTAACTATATTTGTATTTCTATTAATAATTAAAGGAAATATAGTAAAAATTAAAACAAAAGAAAATATAATACCGAAAAGTTTTTTATTCATAATTATTTTTTATTATAATTTTTAATTATTAAATCCATTTGACCTGATGCTTTATCTATTGCATCTACAACTGATAACTTATTCGATAGTGAATTCTCTATCAAGTTTCTAAAAATAGAATCCGTCTGTTCCCTGTCTGGATCTAACCATGAATGAGAAATAATTGCCGAATTAAAAAATGTTAGAAGATAGGGATCAGAAGGCTTAACTGAAAGTAAGGCTCTTGATGCTGTAGGTAAAGATGCTCTGATTCCTAGCTCTTTAAGATTAGCAGGATCTGTTATTAAAGATGCTACCCCAAAAGCAGAATTTAAATTCTTTGATTTTTTATTTGCAACGAGAGTATATATATTACCATAAGTTCTTAGTGTATCCGTGCCTTTTGGCTGAGGAACAGAAGTGACATCAAAACTCATATTTGGATTCATAGACTTTATTTTAAATAACTCACTTGAATATCCTAAATAGAAAGCAAGCTTATTCGAAGTGAACACATCAAAAGAATTAGGCATAGATCTATCCCAAGTATATGAATCTTTCGATGGATTTGAAAAACCTAAAAAGAAATTAATGACTTGTTCAAATGGATATGTTTTATCAGGAGCATCATCTTTCAGTGTCATACGATAGCCTTTATCTGTCGTAGTCACCATAGGATTACCACTTTGAATCAAAATTAAAGAAAGTAAATCTTTAGAATGATTCACATTATCATACTCACCTAGTCCTATCATTTTCTGAGATAAAGTTCCATCTGGATCTCTTTTAATAAGAGTAGTACTTAGATTTATTAAATCATCCCAAGTAGAGGGTGGATAAAGGACAGAATTATTTGCTAGAATATTCTTATTATAATAAAGAACTATAGGATCCACTAATAAAGGGTATCCCATAAATCCATCTGTATCTAGAAGAATATCTGCTCCATCTATGTAATTGGTTTTAAATAAACTTTGTGAATAACTAGCATATGGTATCTCACTAATAAAAGTTTTATTCTTTAGAAGCATATCTGGAGTTAGTATAAACAAATCAGGGCCTTGGTCTTTAGCAAAAGCTTCTATGAGATTTTGCTGGTAGGTTGTTTTATCTTGCTCTGTGTAATCTATAGTTACAGAGCCATTTGATCCACCCATATCTTTAAATAACTCTCCTGCTTGATCATAAGGTATAGTACCCCATATAGTTACTTTACCTGCGATAGTAGACTTACCACTATTACCGATATTTATAAGACCTGAGAATATTAATACTCCAAAAATAAAAAATGCTAAAAATGATGCGATGAGAATTGTTTGAAAATTATTCATGTGTAAAAATTATACCATAATGATGACTGCTTGTAGAAATTTTTTCTAAAAATTTATAGCCTCTTTTTAAAAATAAATTATTTAAAACTTCTTCCTTGATAGACTGAGACTGGGCTGGACCGACACCGTCAGAAGAAACTAACCAATCAATAACAAGAACTTTACCTCCTTTTTTGAGAATTCTTTTAGCTTCATCGATTAGACCAATTTTATCTTCAGCTTGAAATAAAACATTAGAAATTATAATCATATCCATAGAAGAATCTGCGATCTTAGATCCATGCATTTTTTCTATATTACCCCATATGCATTCTATATTTGAAATATGTAATTCTTTTATTTCACTTTCTAATTTACGGACAAGATCCTTTTGAACTTCAATAGCATAAACATGACCTGTATGTCCTACTCTCTTACTAGCTGCCAAAGAATAAGCGCCATTCCCAGCACCAAAGTCTGCCACTTTCATACCTTCCCTTAATCCTAATTGTAGAATATTTTGTTCTGGGTTTGAAAACATATAATTATTATATCATATTTATAAACATGTGATAGAAGCAATACTGTCTCCTGAATGCAATTTCATTATTGTCACTCCTTGAGTTTGACGTCCCGAAGTAGGAATAGACTTTAGATCTACTCGAATAACTTGTCCTTTTTGAGATACTGCAATTATTTCATTCTCTTCTCCGACTATTTTAGCGACAATTAATTTACCAGTCTTTGGAGTTACTTTTGCAGTTTTAATACCTGAACCACTACGCTTCTGTGTTTTGTATTCTTTGATATTTGTTTTCTTACCCAAGCCGTTTGAAGACAAAGTAAGTAAAGCTAATGCTGTTTCCCCTTTAGGTATTCTATCAACTCCTATTATGAAATCTCCTTTTGATAATTTCATAGCTCTTACTCCTCCAGCTGATCTACCCATTTCACGAACATCATTTTCTTTAAATCTTATAGACTGACCTAAGGTAGTAGCAAGCATTATATCATCACCTTTCACCACAGCTAATACGGCTTCAAGTTCATCATCTTTATCTAACCGAATTGCTATAAGACCACTTCTTCTTACATCTTTGAAACTCTCAGCTGAAACCTTCTTAGTGATACCCATCTTAGTTACCATCATTAAATGCTCTACATTTTTCTTTGTTTCTTTATCGATTGGTAATATTGAAGTCACTTTTTCATCTCCTTCTAGGGACATAAAATTCATAATAGATTTACCTTTAGTTGCTCGTCTTCCTTCTGGTATGTCATACATTTTTATTTGGTAAGCCTTACCTTTATTAGTAAAGAATAGTAAATCACTATGAGTATTAGCTGAGACAAGCATAGTTACAAAGTCTTCATCTTTGGTTTCAATATCTATAACTCCGACACCTCCACGTTTCTGATTCTTATACTCACTTGGATCTGTACGTTTAACATATCCACCCTTAGTAAAGACCAAGACTGACTCCTTTTCAGGAATAAGATCTTCTTCATTTATAGATTTAACCCCTCCTTTTACAATACGAGTTCTTCTATCGTCTGCATATTTTTCTTTTATATCTTTTAATTCATCACTTATAACTTTAAGCATCTTCTTTGGACTTGCAAGCAAAGCTTCTAGCTCTTTAATTAATTCTTGTTTTTCTTTCAATTCAAGTTCTACATTCTTTCTCTCTAAACCTGCAAGTTTCTGTAACTTCATTTCGAGAATAGCAGTAGCTTGAAGATCTGAAAATTTAAACTCTTTCATTAAGTTAACTTTAGCTGTAGCTGTATCCTTAGAGGCTCGTATAACAGAAATTACAAGATCTATATGATCAAGTGCTTTTTTCAAACCTAGAAGTATATGTTCTCTCTCTTTTGCTTTTCTTAAATCAAATTCTGTACGTCTTCGAACTATTATTACTCTATGATCTATAAACTCTGAAAGCAAACTCTTTAGTGATAAAGTCTGAGGAACTCCGTCAACTAAAGCCACTATATTAAAATTAAATGATTGTTCTAGCTGTGTGTGTTTATAGATATAGTTTAAAACTTTTTCTGGTATAATTCCTCCTTTCAAGTCTATGGCTATACGTATGTCTTTGGTAGATTCATCTCTTAGACCTTTAACTCCTTCAAGCTTCTTTTCTTGGACCAAAAGAGCAATTGACTCTATTAAATTTGATTTATTTACTCTATAGGGTATGGATGTAATAATTATCTGGAAAGTACCAGACTTTTGTTCTACTATTTCAGCTTCACCACGAGTGACAACACCACCTCGTCCAGTAGAATAAGCATGAAGAAGATCAGCTTGATTATAAGCGACTCCTCCTGTAGGAAAGTCAGGACCTTTTACGAATTGCATAAGATCTTCAGTAGTTGCATCTTTATTTTCTATAAGATGAACTGTTGCATCTATAACCTCTGACAAATTATGAGGAGGGATATTTGTAGCCATACCAACCGCAATACCTAATGTTCCATTCAAAAGTAAGCTAGGGACGGCAGTTGGTAAAACTATAGGCTCTTTACGAGTTTGATCATAGTTTGGTCGGAAGTCTACGGTCTCTTTTTCTAAATCAAGAAGTAAAAGAGATGAAATTTTAGACATTTTAGCTTCTGTGTAACGCATAGCAGCTGCTCCATCTCCATCGATAGAACCAAAGTTACCCTGACCATGAACAAGTGGATATCTATAAGAAAAATCTTGAGCCATTCCCACCATTGTGTCATAAACAGCTACATCTCCATGAGGATGATATTTTCCCAAAACATCTCCAACCACGGCTGCACTTTTACGAAAACGAGACGAAGAAGTAAGACCCATTTCATTCATAGCATAAAGAATACGTCTATGAACTGGCTTTAGTCCATCTCGAACATCAGGCAAAGCACGATCAGTAATAACAGACATCGCATAGTCTATAAAACATTCTTTCATCTCTCTACTTATATCTACTGAGACAACATTCACGTGTTCCTTTTTTATTTCTTCTTCTTTTTCTTTAGGCATAATTATTAGTTAGTACTTTCTACTGGTATTAAATTTATGATTTTTTCAGACTTAGGAACTACGACTTCCTTCTTTATATCAATTTTAGAAGTAGCATTTCCTACACTAGCACTTATACTACTAAAAGTTTCTGATATCGAATTTCCAAAAAGTTTAAAAGGTTTAACATTATCATTTGCTTGTTCTTGTATTTTAGGACTACCAAAACGAGTACCTAAACTATGAACCCAAATAAAACCAACCAAAGACATAGAGACTATCATAACACCTGCTAGAATTTGCTTTCGGGTTTCTTCAGTTTTTGATTGTATTTTTTTTATATAATTATGCATAAATTTTTTAATTAAACCCCTACTAAATTGATAATACTACTATTTCACCTTCACGACCTACAATATCTTTTGCTTTAATAGTTAATTTTTCTATAGATTCTACTTTATCTTGACCTCCTTCTTTAAGAAAAGCTTTCAAAGTTTTATCATCATAGTCCATTGGTATAATAATTTTAGGTTCTAGAGAAACTGCTAATTTATAGGCCTCAGAAGGATCCAGTAAATCATGATTACCAATAGGAACAAATAAAATATCAGGGGATCCAATCTCACCTCGAGTCTCTGCATTTATTTTATTATTAGACATACAACCTAAAAAGCATATAGAAATGTTATCTATAGAAAAAGTATATATAGTATTAATATACTTTTTCTCATTGATAATAGACTCCGTCATTATACCTTTAATAAAAATTCCTTTTATTTCATAATCCCCTGGACCCTTAACTTCAAAAGGTACACTTTCTCCATGAGAAACTGTATCTAAACCATTATAATCAGGATGATTTGTTGTCGATAGTGCTATATCAGAACCAAAACGTGCTACTTTTAAACTCAATTTAGAATCTTTACTTATGGGATTAACCGCCACAACTAAACTCCCTTGTGCGATTTTAAAAAACTGCTTACCTAGATATGTAATAATCATACTTATATTATATCAAATAATAATAAAAAAGAAAGAAAGAAAAATAGCCTTAAACACAATATAAAGACCATTTTCCCTAAAAATTATCAGATAGAGGCTTCGCCTCTATCTGGAAGACTTTCTATAATTACATTTAAATCTTCATCTTCGAGTAAAGATTTCTTCCCTCTTTCTTCCTTAATTATAGAAACTATTTCATCGCAATGTTTTTTAAATTTATTTACACCTCCAAATAACTCTAAAATTCTTTGACCTTCTTTTTTAGAAATAATATTAAATTTATTATTTTCATATTCATAATCTCCAGAAAAAATTAAATTATTTTTATTCTCTGGAATGCTATGAATTAAATAATTTTTATTGACATACCCAATCAACTTATTAAAATAATTTTCATTACTTATTAAATTTGATTTGAAAACTCCTTGAAATAATGAACCAGATCTAGAATTTTTTACATTAAAATAATAAGTATAACCTCCCTGTAATTTTTTCATATAGTCAGCTATACCACCATCTCTTGACTGTTTTAGTATTAAATGAAAATGATTCGGATTAAAACAATAAGCAATAATTTCCACTAAATGTTCCTCCTCAGATAGAGGCGAAGCCTCTATCTGAGGATTTTTAGATTTTCTTAAGTTAGCAAGACTATTTATTTTTCCTACCCTATTAAATTCTTTAATACTTTCTATAAAACGATAAAGATCATTTATATCAGAAAAAATATCTCGCTTATCCACTCCTCGATTGTAAACATGATACATTTCTCCTGTTATAAGAGGCTGTCTTCTGGTGCTCATAAACTTATTATACTATAATTTAAATTCTTTATTAATAGATAGAGGCGAAGCCTCTATCTGGTCTCTTGCAGTATGCTTATTTTTATAGTATAGTTCAAATATTAACAGTTCAGCTTGAATTTAACCCTTTTTTCGATTTGGAAGCCAAACGATATAAAGATATTCAAACTGTGCCGCAAAATGCGGTTTTTTTAGTTCCAGTAATATAAATCTGGAAAAAAATATTATTATGAAAAATGAAGAGAATGATGTTGTTTCAAGCATCGCAGAACATGCAAAAATTGAACTTTCAAGTATAGGTAAAATGCTTGATAAAGCAGAATTGCCACCACAAGTTGATGCTCTAGTAGAAGGTCCTGTAATTTCAATACAGAAATCTTCGGTTTATATAGACCTAGCTCCTTTTGGAACAGGTATAATATATGGATGTGAATTTATTAATGCTAAAGATATCATTAAGAAAATAAATATTGGTGATGTTGTTAAAGCTAAAGTTGTTTCTACTGATAATGAAGAAGGATATATAGAACTATCACTTAAAGAAGCTAAACAGGCTCTTATATGGAGTGAAGCTGACAAAGCGATCAAGTCGAAATCTCCTCTTGAACTTACAGTTAAAGAAGCAAATAAAGGAGGACTAATTCTCGACTGGCAAGGTATTGCAGGATTTTTACCTGCTTCACAACTTAAGAGTGAACACTATCCACGAGTAGAAGATTCAGACAAAGATAAAATTCTTAAAGCTTTGAAAATGCTTGTTGGTAAACGTATTAATGTAGTTATGATTTCAGCTCTTCCCAAAGAAGGTAAACTAATTTTCTCAGAAAAAGACAATAACCCTGAAGAAAGAAGAGAAATTATCGGTAAATATGGAGTTGGAGATGAAATAGAATGTACAGTTGCTGGAATAGTAGACTTCGGAGTATTCCTTAAAGTTGAAGAAGGTCTTGAAGGTCTTGTTCATATATCAGAAATTGACTGGGGTCTAGTAGAAGACCCACGCTCTATGTTTAAAGTTGGAGATAAAATAAAAGCTAAAATTATAGATATTAAAGATGGTAAAATATCACTATCAATTAAAGCTCTTAAAGAAAATCCATGGAAAGAATTTGAAAATACACTTAAGAAAGGAGACATCGTTTCTGGAGTTGTTATTAAATTCAACAAGCATGGAGCTCTAGTTTCTATCAAGCAAGGAGTCGCTGGATTGGTACACAATTCAAGCTTCGGATCTGAAGAGAAACTAAAAAAGACTTTGGAACTAGGTAAAACTTATAACTTCCAAGTAACATTATTCGAACCAAAGGATCAGAGAATGACTTTAGTTCACTTAGATAGTGAAAAAGAATCAGTTTCTAGTAAATAACAAATATGTTTCTAATAAAAATGCCTGAGTAACACTCAGGCATTTTTATTACCATATTTTCATGGTTTTAAATATAAGTAAATTACAAAAGGCAAGGAAAAAGATAACATTGCTAATATAAATTTAGTAAAAATAGTTAAAATCTTTTTGAAATAAACGATAATAATATTTTGGCCAGCTTCCATTTGATTTATACTTGTAAAATTAGGGAATGATCCTAATAAACCGCTTAATGCCCAAAAACCCAAAATCGTTATTGGATAAAGAGAAATAATTCCTAAAAGTATACTTTTAAAAAAAATATTAACTGTACCGAGAATTCCTAATATAACAAATCTTACATTAACATCTATATTTTTCATATTATTTTCTATTAATTAAACAACGTCATCGCTTTATCTTTCCCTTCAGCAGAAAGCATCGTTATAATTTCAGTAACTTTTTTAGCTTGATTTTTAACTATTTTTAATTCATCTTCTTTAAAGACACCTAGTAAGAATTTCAATACTGCTTCTTCCCCTTTTGGTTTTTTGAATTTACCTGTAGGAGTTACCGGACAGACACCGATACGAATACGCACAAATTCGCGAGATTTAACCTTCTTTATTACAGATTCAAGACCATTGTGACCACCAGAACTTCTATTGAATGAGATCTTTAAACTTCCAACAGGCAAATCCATGTCATCATAGACAACTACTAGATTCTTCAATTTCTTAGGATTATCAATGATCTGACAAACAGCTATACCTGAATTATTCATAAAAGTATTAGGTAATAAAAATTCTACTTTTTCTCTATTAAGTTCTCCTTTAGATCGGAAAGATTTCAATTTCATATCATCTTTCCAATCCATAAAATCATTTGCTTTAGCAATTTTTTCTAAAATAATTCGTCCAGCATTATGACGAGTATTCTCATATTCTTTTCCTGGGTTTCCAAGACCAACAATTAACATCATAAGTTTTATATTATCATAAAATAACTATAATTACGAAATTAAATAATTAATTAGAAATGTATTATAAAAGTCAGCATTAAAAAAATAAAGCAAATTTTTCGTTTAAATTATATTTTTACTTTTACAGAATTCATTTTAATTACAAAATATTATACCACAACACACTAAAACATATTCTGTCAATATAATTTATATGCTAAAATAGCGCATATATGGAAAATAATTTAAATGGAAATGTGCCAACAAAAACGAAACTTAATGAATTTTTAGAAAGTGGATGGGAACTTCTTAAATTTGCTATCATTGCTTTAGTTATAGTTATTCCTATACGTATGTGGGTTGCACAACCTTTTATAGTATCTGGTGAATCTATGTTCCCTACTTTCGATAATGGTCAATATTTAATAGTAGATGAACTTTCTTATATTATAGGTTCAGCTCATAGAGGGGATGTTGTAGTGTTTAGATACCCAGGAGACACATCTCGTTTCTTTATTAAAAGAATAATAGGTTTACCTAATGAAACAGTTAAGATAGAAAATGGAAAAGTTACAGTTTACTCTTGTGGAAATACAACTGATTGCGTAGGAAAATTATTAGACGAACCATACATAGATGAACCATTTGATACCACTCAAATTATCACAATAGGAAATGACGAATACTTTGTAATGGGAGATAACCGAAACAGAAGTTCTGATTCAAGAACATGGGGATTACTTCCTAAAAAGTTATTAATAGGTAGAGCTTTCTTAAGATTACTACCATTAAAGACAGCTTCTTATTTACCAGGTGTTTTTAACCAATAATTAATATGAGCAAAGATCCATTTTTATCCCTAAAGGGAATGAGAGACATCATAGACGAAGAATACTACCACTTTCAAGGTTTCTTCGAAAAAGCACAAGAGATATCTGTTTATTATGGTTTTAAACCTATTAGTACACCTATTGTCGAACAAGAAGGAGTTTTTACATCTTCTATTGGAGAAGGTACAGATATTATAGATAAAGAAATGTATACACTTAAAACTAAAGGTGGAGACCATTTAGCATTAAGGCCTGAACACACTGCAGGTCTCATGAGAAGCTATATAGAACATGGTATGCAATCTTTACCACAACCTTTACTTTTCTACACTTATGGACCTAGCTTTAGACATGACAATCCCCAAAAAGGACGTTACCGTCAATTTTCACAATTTGATTTAGATGCTCTTGGAAGTGAAAAAAGTATTTTAGATGCTTTGGTAATTAAAACAACATGGACGATACTAGAAGAAGCCGGAGCCAAAAATCTAACAGTTGATATAAATTCTATTGGAGACAAAGAGTGCCGTTCTTCTTATATAAAAGAACTAGTATCTTTCTATAAGAAAAATATAAACATTCTTCCTGCTATAGACAGAGAAAGACTAAAAACTAATCCACTTCGTATTTTAGATTCAAAAGAAGAGAAAACCATAGAGCTAAATCAAAATGCTCCTGATACTCTTTCTCATCTCTGTCCTGCTTGTAAAAAACATTTCAAAGAAGTATTAGAATATCTTGAAAAAATGGAAATACCTTACAATATAAACAAGTGTCTGGTTCGTGGTCTTTCATACTACACTAGAACTGTTGTTGAAATAATGGTAGATGACGAAGAAACAGGTAAAAAGATAACTATAGCTGGAGGAGGACGTTATGACTACTTAGGTAAGCAATTAGGAGGTAAAAAGGATGTTCCTGCTGTTGGTATTGCTATAGGAGTAGATAGAGTTGTTGAATCACCTTGGTTTGCCAAACTTTCTCCAAGAATAATCAAAAAACCTAAAATATATTTCATACAACTTGGTTTTGATGCTAAGTTAAAATCTTTAAATGTTATTGAAATTCTTCGTAAGGGTAAAGTTGCCATAGCTCAGTCTATCTCTAAGGATAATTTGGGAGCACAGTTAGCAGTAGCAGAAAAACTAGGAATGAGATATGCAATAATCTATGGTCAAAAAGAAGTAATGGATAATACAGTAATCTTTAGAGATATGAGCAATCGATCTCAAGATACAGTTAAGCTACCCGAGTTGCTAGAATATATTAAAAATCTAAAATAAAAATATGGTTGAAATTATTCAAAGCGAAAATCCAGTCTTACGTATAGTCTCGAAAGAAGTTCCAGTAACCGATATAACAAAACCAAAGATCAAATCCATTATAAGAGATATGATACTGGCTTTAGATTCTCAAAGTGATGGAGTTGCTATTGCAGCTCCTCAGATTGGAGTATCATTAAGAATATTTGTAGTATCTGGAAGAATATTCGATGAAGATTTTATAAGAGAGAAAAGTTCTATCGAGGGTGACTTATACAAGAAAGCACGACAAAGTGATATAGTTTTCATAAATCCTATATTAAAAAAAATGTCCAAGGATAGAAAACTACTTTCAGAAGGATGTCTATCTGTCAGACCCTTATACGGAAAAGTTCGTCGAGCAACAAGAGCAACAGTAGAAGCTTATGATGAGGATGGTAAGAAATTTACGAAGAGTGCAAGTGGTTTACTTGCTCATATATTTCAACATGAAACAGACCATTTAGACGGCATTCTATTTATAGATAAAGCAAAAGATATACACGAATCCTTAGATGAATTACTTAATTAATTTTAAACAAAATGCCAAACAATAATTTAAAATTTGCATACTTTGGCACTCCAGAAATAGCTAGTAAAACTTTATCTATATTAAAAGATAACGGATATATCCCTGAATTAATTATTACTTCTCCTGACACACCCTCAGGTAGAGGCCTAATGATGAAAGAAACTCCCGTAAGTACCTGGGCAAATTTAAATAATATAAAATGTATAAAGCCAGATAAAATTACTGGTGAATTCACAGAAGAACTAAATAAATTAAATTTAGATTTATTTATCGTAGTTGCTTATGGAAAAATTTTACCAGAATTACTAATAAAAACTCCGAAGTTAGGAACTATTAATATACATTACTCCCTTCTTCCTTTATGGAGAGGAGCATCCCCTCTGGAAGCTTCTTTCCTAAACGGGGACTCAAAAACAGGCATAAGCATACAACAAATGGAATGGAAATTAGATAGTGGTCCTATATTGGCAGAAAGTGAAATTGAAATTCCAACAGAAACAACAAAAGAAGAGATCAAAAATCAATTAGTAAACTTAGGAGGAAAAGTTCTATGTGATATTCTACCAAAGATAATAAATAAAGAATTAAAACCAAAACCTCAAGATGAAAGTAGAGCTACATTTTGCAAAAAAATTAAAAAGGAAGACGGAGAAATAGATATAAATGGTAATGGAAAAGAAAACTGGAATAAATATAGAGCTTTTTATGGTTGGCCTAATGTATTTTTTTATATAATTAAAAAAGGAAAAAAGATTAGAGTAAAAATAACTGAAGCTAATTATGAAAACAACTCGTTTATAATAAAACGAGTTGTTCCTGAAGGTAGAAAAGAAATAAGTTACGAGGAATTCCTAAAATGGAATTAATGTTACTATTTAGATGTAAAAGGATTTCTACTTGATATACCTTTAACCATTTTCTTCAAGCTTATAGCTCCTCTTTTAAAAAGAGTATTTTTTCTTTTTTTATTACTTTTTATTTTTCTGACAACTTCATCTTTTGCATCATCAATTGCTTTATATAAATCACTTTTTTCTGAATCAGTAAAAAACTTTTCTCCATTAATCTGCACATCAAATTCAGCTTTATAAAAATTTCCTTGTTTATGATGGTTTGTAGTCTTTCCTACTTCTACATAGATAGATAATTCTTCTCCTTCTGAAACAAACTTATTTATAGATTCAGTCTTTTTATTAATATAATCACTAATAGCTAATGTTAACTCCATATTAGTTCCTTTTATATTTGTAGTCATATTTTAATAATAGATTATTAATAATACTTACATTATAGCAAATTTTCAGGCAAATTAACTGAAATTATCTTATTTTGACTTTGATGTCCACTTATAATACGGGTAGATTTTATATTAATCTTATAAATACTAGCTATTATTTCACGAATGCGTGTATTAGCAAGGTTCCTCTCAGCTGGTTCTTTAACTTTTATTTCATATCTGATATCCCCTTTTTTAATTATTTTCTCTTTTTTACTACCTACTTCCACTTTAATTTTTATATACATAAATTACAAAAATATCATTCCTATAATACCTACTAAAATTAAATAAATAAGACATGGAACAAAAACTCCTTTTAATATTTGTCTTTCCTGATTTTTAACACCAACAACAGCCTCAGCTGTTAATATATCAGCTAAGGCTATCATATTACCTGCTGCCGCTCCTACAACTCCCAGAGATAGAATAAATTGTGTATTTAAATTTAATCCTGTTGCAGCAGTAAAAAATAAATGCCCAAATAAAATATTTGAAACAGTTACACTACCTGTTATAAACCCACCAAAAGCTCCAATAAATGGGGCAAAAAATGGCAAAAAAGAAGTTTCGAAAAACTTAGCAATTACGATAATAGCAGAAGGAAGACCTGATGAATTTTGACCAGAATTTATCATCACTTGAACCATAGCTAGCATAGAAACTATCACAAAGAATGGTCCCACAGCTCCCTTTATCGCAGATTTTACTGAATCTTTTATTATTTCTTTTTTACTTCTCCAAATTAGAGCAACTAAAACTCCAGAGATGATAAAAGCAAAACCAGGATTAAATAAATTAAATATGTGTGTAAATCCCAATTTAATAGGTATTCCAATACTCCCAAAGAAAATTTTTCCTAAAATAAGGGAAAATACTAAAATCAGATATGGCAAGAAAGATTTAAATGGTGACATAGTAGAAATTAATTCTTTTTCATTTTTTAGACTTAATATTTCTTTAGGAACAAACAAACCAAGCTTAGTAGTAATCATTATTAAAATAATACCTACTAAAGAACCAATAATTGAAGGAAACTCAGGCCAGAATAATGAAATAATAAATGAAGGAATTACAAATAAAATACCTGACCATATTGCAAATGGTAAAGCATTTAGAAATTCATATTTTCTATTTTTTCTATCTTCAGTAATAACCCAGAGCATAAAAATTGGCACAATAAAACCAACACAGTTAATCATAGCTGCCATAGATGGAACTAATCCAAATTTTAAGCCAGCAAAACCTACATTTATAGGAGTACCAGCTGCCCCAAAAACACCAGCAGTACTATTGCCTAGTAGTCCAACAACTAAAGCTCTTATTGGAGGTAAACCTAAACCTATTAATAAAGGCACTGCTATAGCAGCTGGAGTTCCAAAACCAGCTGTACCTTCTAAAAAAGCTTCAAAGAACCAAGCTATAACTATTATCTGTACTCTATAATCCTTTGAAAAATGTTCTAAATAATAAGAAATATTATTTATTATCTTTAAATCATTTAGTACTTCTAAGAAGAATATAGCTCCGAATATTATGATAAAAATATCAAAAGCTACCATAAATCCTTTTGCATAAGAAACATAAAAAAGGCTAGGAATCATTTTCCAGTAAAATAATGCAAGTAAAGTATACAAAACCAAAGTAATAACCGAAGCTTTTAAAAGAGAAGTTTTATTTATTATTAAGAAAAATACAAAAAATAAAAATGGTATAACAGATAAAGTAATAGGTAGATTGTTCATTTAGATAATACAGATAAATTTATAATTTTTACTAAAAACATATTATTTAATTTCCTTTTCTATCCTAGATAAATCCTCTTTTATTTCATCTAATGTAATTTCTTCTTTCTTTATTTCTGCTTCTGTTTTTTCATCAATTCTTTTTTCCCTTTTAATACCAGATATTATTATCTGATCACCAACAAAAAAGGATACAAATAAACCTGTTGAAAGAGATAATAATACCCCTAAAAACATCGATAGCCATCCAGGCATCATTATGTCATCTGCTATTTTCCAAACCCCTCTCCATATTAAAACAACACCAATACTACCAATAAAAGCATAAAGAACTGGCCAATGACTTAAATTATGTCTTATTTTCAAGTTTAAGTGATTTAAAAATTTCATTATACGTTTTGTATATTTCATATGACAGATAATAACATTTTTTGATGAAAAAATCATTAATAACTTCTATAATAAAACACTCCAGATGGAGTGTTTTATTATAGAAGTTATTTAGATTTTGATTTACCGACTTTCTTAGCTAGCATAACTTTCTTGACAGCTAAACGTTTTACTGTTTTATGCGATCTTGGTGACTTTTTGTGGGGTTTAAGCCCTGTTTCTCTTTTGGCCATATATATTATTAGATTTGTCTAAATTAATTTAAGACAATCATATTATTAATAAGATTTAACTATTATAACCTAATATGATAAAAAAACCTAAATAAGAAATTAAAAAGGCCTCACTTAAAGTGAGGCCAATAAATTTTTAACCTAAATAAGATTTTAATATAATAAATTTTTCCGTTTTTTTAATCTTATCTATTGCTTCTCTCCTTATTTGGTCAACTCTTGTAAAAGTTAAACCTAAACGGTCTGCTATTTGTTCAGAAGTCAAATTATCACAATCAAGACCAAAATACATACGTAAAACAAAAGCTTCTTTACTAGAGAGCTCTTTGAGTATCATATTTATTTCTTTCTTAAGAGATTCATACATTAAAGCTCTATCTGGTATAACAGATTCTTCGTTTATTAATATATCTATAATAGAACCTCCGTCAGTACCAATAGGATAATTTAAAGAAATACATCCGATAGACACAGATAAATAATTTTGTATATCTTTTTCTTTTATCTTTAACTCTTGAGATAACTCAAAAGAAGAAGGAATTCTTTCATGTTTTTTAAAATACTCTTCCTTCTTTTTATTAATTTTATGTTTCAAGGATATATAATTTATAGGGGTACGAATTATAGATTCTTGAGATAAAGCTCTCATTATAGATTCTCTGATCCACCAAACTGCATAAGAAATAAATTTAAAACCTCTCGTTTCATCAAATTTATTTACAGCATTTATTAAACCTAAGTTTCCCTCATTTATAAGATCTGGTAAAGATAATCCTAAATTCTGGTATTGTTTAGCTACTGAAACTACAAAAAGTAAATTCGACTTAATAAATTTTTCAAAAGCAACATTATCACCTTTTTTTATTTTCACTATCAAGTCAAGCTCTTCTTCAACGGAAAGTAAACTTACCTTAGAAATTTCGTTAAAGTATTTATACAAAGAAGGACTTTCATTGTTCGTAATAGATTTTAAGATTTTTAATTGTCTCATACTAAAATTTTATGTTTTTTAAAGAATATTTTTTGTAAATATAACATATATTCTATAAATAGCAATTAAAAAAGTATGTTATAATTAAACAAATTTAACTGATGTAATAGTAAAAAATAAATCATATGAAAATTTTTGATAAAAATAAATGTGCTACAAAAAAAATATATTACAATATAATACTATTAATAGTATGTTTTATTTCATTAATATGGTTAATAATTACATTTAAACAATTAAATAAAAATGGTAACCTAAAAATTGAAAATAGTATAAATAAACATAAATTATATTATAGTAAAGAATTAGCAGTAAAAAATATTCAACCCTGGATGACTTTTGATTATATAAATATAATATTTAGATTAAATCCTTCTTATTTTCAGAAAAATTTAAATATAAGTGATTCAAGATATCCCAATATTCGTATAGACAAATATGCAAAAAAATATAAAATAAATCTCATATCACTACTTACTGATATTAAAAGTTTAATTATTAACTACCGAAACAATAATTAATATGGATTTACTCGTCCAAGCTATTCTCCCTTTTGTATTACTCTATAAATACTGGGCTATATTTATAATTACATTTTTAGCTTCTTTAGCGATACCTGTTCCGGCTGGGACTTTACTCATAGCATCTGCTGCTTTTGCCAGTCAAGGCTATTTTAATCTTTTTACTCTCCTTATAGTAGTAATATTAGCAAATCTTATTGGAGATAATATATCATATTGGATGGCAAGATTATATGGAGAAAAAGTATTATCTAAAATATATTTTATAAAAAAAATATTAAATTCCAAGAATTTTAATATTATAGAAAGAAATATAAGCAAAAGACCTGGTTTTGTAATAATCTTAAGTCGTTTTGAAGTTATATCTACCCTTACAATAAATTTTATTTGTGGATTAGGTAGGACTACTTTTAAAAAATTTATGATATATGAAATAATAGGAACATTTTCTAGTGTATTATTTTACGCAATTATAGGTTATTCTTTTGGGGACAGTTGGCAAGCTGTAAGTAAACTTATTGGAAACTTTACTATTCTTCTATTTTCCTTAATTGCATTAGGAATATCACTTTTTTGGAAAAAAATCGTAAATAGACTAAATAAAAATTTATGATAGTTAATTTTGAGATAAAACTAGGATCAAGTGCGTACTAAGAGTAGTGGTCGATTTAATATTAAATTTTTTTAAAATATGACAAATAAAATTAAGTTTATTTTCCCAGTATTGGCTCTAGGTATAATGTTGACAGGAACAGCTTTTGCTGCAGAAACAACAACTACAACAGGAACAAATACAGGAACTACAACAACTACTAGTACTGTTACAAAGAAGGCTTGTATTGCAAATGCTAAAACAGCACGTGCTACAGCTATCAAAGCAGCTACTGACGCCGCTAAACAAGCCAAATTAGATGCTAAAACAGCTAAAGATGGAGCTATGACTCTAGCTAAAGCAAATACTGACAAAAAAGCATCTGCACTAGCCATTAAAGCTGCCAACAAAGACTACAAAGCTGCTATTAAATCTGCAACTTCAACATTATCAGCTGCTCTAAAAGTAGCTAAGAGTGATTATGCTGCTGCTATTAAAGCTTGCCCAAAGAAATAATTTATAATTCTTATATAAAAACCACCAATAATTATTGGTGGTTTTT
>CAIYVW010000042.1 GCA_903929735.1 uncultured bacterium | reverse complement strand
TTGATGCAGTTAGATTTGAGACGGTGTCAGACAGAGCGGTTAAAAAACCTGCAGAAGCTGTTTTCGGCATCATCAAGTATCCAAGATTCAAAGCGACGACACCCAACATTAAGACAAAACTCACGAATTTTTTAATCATAAAAGAGTTTATTAATTTATATGTCTTTTATTGTACTACTTTTGCATATAAATTTGCAAACAAATTTTTAATATTCTAGAAATTAGCTGTTACTACATATGTAAGATTAGTTGAATATATACCTGGATCTAAAAGCGAATCTATAGTAGCCACAGAACGTATAGAGTAGTTTGTATTTACTCCATCCCCCGTAGAAGCTGAAGCTACAGTTGTGAAAGTAGTACCAGTTGCATCATATGCAAATCCTGAACCACTATAAGGAGTAGCTACTGTTCCAATACCTCCACTAGCGACAGCTCTTATACCAAAAGCTTTCGAACCAGCAGTAGGTGTAGTATTAGTGCTTCCAATAGGATTAATAACCAAAGCCCCTTTCTTGGGAGCATCACCTTGTAACATGACAATATACCCATAAGGAGCATTAGTACTAACTCCTAAAGTATAAGCTCCCACTTCTGAAGAACTACCTAAACCATCTGCTGTTGCATAACGAAGTCCGGTAGGAGATAAGCTTCCAAAACCAGCTGATGTTGTTGATATATTAAATGAAATTGTTTGAGAAAAAACTTTTGCACAAACTTTATTATTATAAGCAGAAGGAATTCCTATTTGAGAATTTGTTGTAGACTTTTCCATTGAGAAAAGAGTGGTATCATAACCTGTACAATTTGAAGATTGATATCCTATGGTAATAATATCACCAAGATATGAACTAGATAAACAAGCCTTCTCTAAATTATAATTTCCATTTGTTTGATCATTTTTTTCAACGTGGGTATTTGTGCCAGTTGTTCCTGAGAGTCTAGCTATGACTGCATTGTTAGTTGCTGCACACGAGTTACCCAAACCTGTAACTCCAGTACAACAAACAACATTACTATTGTAATTTGAGAAGCTAGGAAGTTCAGCATGCGCATTTGAAGTTCCTGACATTTTAAGAAGAATTGTACCACCACAAGATCCTGCTGTAGTTATAGAACAAGAAAGAGCTCCATACGCACGATAAATCGGTAAAGACATAACAATTAAAAATATAGTTAAATAAAAATATTTATAAAACTTATTATTTGAATTATTATTTCTTTTAATTATATTTTTTAACATAGTATTATTATTTACTTAGAATTTTTATCGACTTCATTATAAATATAATTCGACAATTCTTTTATCGATTTTCCTTGATTTGTTTGATTATTACCCCTTGTCATAACACAAAGAATATATGGTTTATTTGGATAATAAATAATTCCACAATCATGAAGCTGATTACTATCTTCACTACCTGCTATATTACGCTCTCCGAATTTATGAGAAACTACAACACCAGAAGGAACACCTGCAACTAGTCCATCTTTATATTCTGTTTTAGAAAGTATATCTAAAGCTTTCTCAGACATCTCTCTACTTAAGTAAGAAGCATTAAACAAAACTCTAAAGAAGCCAGCGAAATCTTTAACCCTTACACTCATTTCTGTAGTAGCATCTTTGAAAGGAACACCTACCGCTTTGAAAACTTCACCTAAAGCATTTAAATTTATATTTTGGATTAAAGCCGTCACTGCTGTGTTATCAGATTTTTCAATCATAGATTCTACTATTTCGTTCAATGTATACTTTTTACCTACTTCCAAAACTCCATCAAATGTTATATTCTGATGTATCTCTTGATTTATAGATGAAGGTATAATCTCTACTTCTTTATTTAACAAAGAAGGATTACTTTCTGTTTCATGTAAAAATTCCATAAGAAGAGGAACTTTAGACAAACTAGCAGGAGCAAATGTTTCTTTTTCATTTACACCTACCCAAGGTCCATTATTTAAATCTCTATAATATAAAGAAATAAAATCTAAAGAATACTTATCTTTAATTTGTTCAACTTTTTTAATTACATTACCTGAGAAGATAATTGTATTTTGGTCCTGATTATCAAACTCACAATCCAAAATAGGATTTGTAAATTTATAAGAACTACTATTATCATGAATAATAATATTCCTATTATAATTATTTTTTGTTGAAACTTTCAATATAAAAAATACCAAGAAAAAAATGACTATAACGGAAATGATATTGGCAGTTATTAATATCTTTTTAGAGCTGAATGTTTCTTTATCTTTTTTCATAATTGATAACATTATTATAGCATCCATCTATTGATTTTATAAGCTTTTGAATTATTCTAAAAAACCTTATAAAATAAGGTTTTTTTGGGAAATAGTGTTTAATTAATTTTTATAGAAGCTATGTCTATTATCTTATTTATACTCGGACGATACAAAACAGCTTTACCTATTTTAGAGAAAATAAGTACATTATCTCCCTTTTGTGATAAGTTGGAAAAAGATTGACCTTTCAATAGAGCAGGATCTGACACTATGGCTATTGTTGGGATCTCTCCTTCTGGGAAAAGATAGATACTAGATATTTTTGAAACTATACTATTTATCTCTTTATCTTTTTTATTTAAAGAAATATTTTCTACTTCTAATCTTTTTAATTTAAAATAAAACAATCCTCCAAAAGTCATTGCTACAGTAGCAATCAAAATAATTATTATATTTATAATGTTGTATTTCTTTTTCATTTATTTTTAAATTTATTTACCAGATAATGCATTAAAAACAGAGCCTAGTAAAAGATTTTTAAATGACTTTAAATTACTAAAATTAAAAATCGAGTATATCTTTTTAAAGATAAATCCTAAGTCCCCTGTTCCACCACCTTGTCCTGTTCCACCACCTGTATTACCACCATTACCTGTTGTATCAACTCCAGTTCCTCCACTATTATTCCCACCACTTACCGAAGCCCCTGGAGTATTACCACTCTCTAAAGTATTCCCCCCTTGTCGAATTATAAATGGGGCTGTAGTAATTTCTGGTATTGCAGTATAAGAGATAGGACTTCCATCTGACTTTGCAATACGTAAACAATAAGTTGTACTTCCTGAAATACCTTTATCATAAAGAGAGAAATCCCATTCTGCTCCCTGTGTTTTTAATATTGGACTAACAGAGTTTGTAAAAGGAATACTTGACTGAATATATGTTTGAGGAACAGCACTTGCTCCAGATGGATCATAAGTAATATTTGCAGACATGACAGAATGATCAACAGGTGTAAAGTTATTATAATAAGCTATTGGTGTCTCTGAATTGACATCATAATAAGTTCCACAAGTACCACTCTTTAATGCATATTGAAGTTTGAAACTAACTGCATTAGCAGGAACATCAGACCCAGTAACTCCAAGAAGTATTCTTAATCTGAATCTATCCCAAGAATTAAGTAAAGTAAAATTTGTATTTAAAGCAGCCAAAGGACTGATGACTCCAGTTATATCATAATTATCAAATACTCTAAATGAAGATTGGGTTACTGTAGGGTAAGCATTTGTGGTAAATGATGATTCAGGTCCATAAGTATAACCACCACTATTATGAGCATAAGAACGATAATAATAATTCTGCCCATTTAATAAACCTGAAGGTATACTTTCTGAAAAAGAACCAGTTGAAAAAAGAGAAGGCCATACTGTAGATTCTTCGATAAAGTTAGAACCATAAGAAGAATTTATTGGAGCTATCGTAGAACCAGGAGCTGATTGAGATGAAGTACTATATACAATACCTCTCTTGTCAACAAAGTCATTTCCAAAAGAATCAATAGATCCATTCATAGTAACTGAATTCATTGTTATATTAGTTGCAGCAGAAGCAGAAACAGTAGGTAAAGATCTTGCAAGAGTTGTAAATGTTCCATCTGTAGAGTATCCAGTTCCTGTTGCATTAACTGCATAGCCTCTATAGTAATATGTAGTACTAGGAGTTAAAGGATATATAGCACTATAAGTATCAAC
Organism: uncultured bacterium; assembly: GCA_903929735.1. GTDB lineage: Bacteria > Patescibacteriota > Minisyncoccia > Phycocordibacterales > UBA9973 > UBA8515. Next base: position 382 of record CAIYVW010000042.1, on the reverse strand, counting down.
TGAGTAAGATCCAAGCCCTGTACTTACATCGGCTTTCTGATAACTCAACGGACTAGGAGTTAGACCTAAGTATATACCTCGAGATGAAACAGTAGCAGGAAGACCAAGAGAAGTAACATTTGCTCCCAATGTTGCAGTTGTTGCTGTGATATTTGTAGCTGCGACAACAGATAAAGATGGCACTACATTTGTACTAACTGTTACATTTACTACAGCTGATAATCCTGTATTACCTGCTAAATCTGTCGCTTTAGTTTGGAATGTATGAGATGCATTTGTTAATCCTGTAGCTGAGTATGTCCATGCTGCTGCTGTTCCTCCTGTTGCAACGAATGCTCCACCGTCAACAGAGATGGTAGTTGTAGATAGGTTAGTATCAGAG
>CAIYVW010000041.1 GCA_903929735.1 uncultured bacterium | reverse complement strand
ATAATTTATAATCTCGACATCTTATATTATATTTCAACTAATAAAAAAATCAAGAATAAAAATTAAAATTATTATTCTTGATTATAAAAACTATTAAAAAATAAACGATTTTCTAAAAAAAAATAAAAAAGCTGGATTTCTCCAGCTTTTTAATATATTAGTTTTTCAACATAGCACCAATGTTTAACATTGATTTTACAGACTCGACTTTTTCAATCTCATCTTCATTCAGAACCTCAGTGAGATCAGAAGCAATAAGACAAAAATAAGGAAAAATACCATAAAATTTATTCTTTGTTTTTACTGTCCCGTAATGAGTCAACGTAACAACAAAAGCTTTACCTCTGAGAGACTTTATTTTCTTATAAAGTTCTTCTGGTATAAAAATCGATTCTATTGGGGTATTCTCCATAATTTTTATTAAATCGGGTTCTTTATAAGTAGATCCAGCGGGTAAAAATTGTTTCGTTTTTTCTAGGGGCTTAATTTTCCAGTTCATTTTAAAACCAGTAATTATATAACCTCTAAATTTACGAAAAAAGATATTTCTATACCAAGCTTCTTTTGCATACTCCTTATCATAAGGAAAAAATGATCTAATAGAAAGTGAAGCTATTTGCATAACTTCCACAAAATACTTCTCACTAAGGATACAAACATCCTCATTTTTAAATAATTTTTTCATGTAAAATTTAAGGTATAAGGTTTAAATTAAATAAAACAGTCATCATGTAGTGAAAATTCTGTTGGATCTACCTGTGGAAAACGTAAAAGGATTAAATCATCTTCTACGATTTCAGCAAATATTACTCCTTCTGAATCTTGTACAGTAATTATTTCTTCAAAAAGATCTTCGGAAAGACCTACTGAGTAAAAATCTCCCTTATGTACTTCATTAACCGTAAAGGGAATTTTGAAAATTTTTTCATATTCAATTTGTTCCGCAACCCAATCAAAACGTACAAAATCTCCTTTTTTAAACTTCTGGCTCATATTTTTTATTTTAAGTTAATATTTAAATTAGTTTTTTAAATTTCCCTACCCCAGAGAAACATAAAAAACTAATTTAAATAAATAAAATAGATTTAAAAGAACTATAATACCTCAAAATAGTAGCATTAATATTGTATTCTGTCAATAAGAAAATTATACAACTACGGACAAATTAATTCGCAGTTTGGACCAGTAGGCCCCACAGATGAACCATCGGGACATAACTTAGCTATCATTGGACAAACTACAGGATTTTTAATAGATTTACCCACAGAACACTTACCATTATAAAAGTCCAAAGTTGAACAATTAGATCCATTTTTAAAAGTACAAACAGAATTTGGTACTGCAAAAGTTTGTCCACCTGACCAAGCACAATAGTTCTGATCAATAGTATCATATCCTGTAGTTTTTCTACCTCCTATAGGGCATTCTCCTCTCATTAAAGCCCATTCTTCACAAGCTCTATTATCTTCAAAGTAACATAGACCATACTCTCCTCCATCCCCTCTTTTATTTATAACTAAACTACCTCCTACTTTTAAACAATAAGATGAAGCCGGGTTTGATGTATTATTAATATTTTCATCTTTAACTTTCTTATAAATAACAGAGGTGTCGTAGGCAATTTTGCTTAAATCAACAAAACGAGTACCAGTAGCATCATCAGGCTTACCATAACCTCTTACAAAATCGTTCCCTATTTTCTTAAACACAACTTGCCCTAAAGATGAAACACCTTCTGACATAAATGTATAGTCTGCTAATAATATCCCATTTATATATGTACCCTTCAAAGTTCCAGTTGAGCTATCTTTCTCAAAGTTTTTAATATCTAATTTACCCTCAAATGATTCATTTTGCTGAGAATATACTGTAAGGGTATATACTTCTTTTGCTAAAGTTGCTACATAAGTTCCAATAATCGGTTCTTCTTTTACAACTTGAGGATTATTAATAGCCAATGGTATTTTCTTAGATTTTTGGTTATAGACAAAAAACCCAGAAAACAAAATGAGTACTATTGTACTTACAATAATTATTTTAGTATTATTTTTCATATAAAATTATGAATTTAATCTGCTAATTCTTCTATGTGTTTATAATTTGATTCTATTGTATCTATAACTTCTTTATAATTTCCTTCCATCATCATTTTTATCATAGAGCTCTCCATACCTCCTATCATATCTAATTCTATTTTAGGTGGCATAGCCAAAGCATTTGGATCTGTCATAACATTAACTAAAACAGGTCCATTATAATCAAAAGCTTCCTTTAATAAAGCTTCTAAATCGTTAGGATCGCTAATAGTGAGTCCCTTAATACCTGCTGCCTCAGCCACTAATTTAAAATCTGGATTAACTAAATCAGTTTCTGAATCTAGAAGTCCTGCAACTTCCATTTCTAAACGAACCATCCCCAAAGAACGATTATTAAAAACTATTATTTTAATAGGTAAATTATACTGTTTAATGGTAGATAATTCCCCTAGAAGCATTGATATACCACCATCTCCACACATTGCTATAACTTGTCTATTAGGACATGCTAAAGAAGCTCCTATAGCCTGAGGTAAGGCATTTGCCATTGAGCCATGAACAAATGAGCCTATAAGATCACGCTTACCTGTAGACTCAATATACCTAGCTCCCCAAACACAACACATTCCAGTATCGACAGTAAATATTGAATCTTTAGTAGCTAAATTATTTAGCTGAGAAGCCAGAGCCTCTGGATGAATAGCATCTATTTTACCTTTATCAAGAACATATGTATTTAAATGTTTCTTAACATGATTATATATCTTTAGTTGTTTTTTTAGAAAAATATCATCTTCCTTTTGATTTAGTAATGGAATTAAAGATTGTAAAGTATTCTTAATATCACCACATAAACCCATAGTTAAACTTGCTCTTCGTCCTAACTTTTCAGGATTTATATCTATTTGGATTATTATTTTATCAGAAGGAATAAATGAAACGTAGGGAAAATCTGTACCTAACAATAATATAACTTCACTTTCATGCATACTTATATAAGCTGATGGTAAACCAAGCAATCCTGTCATTCCAACTTCATTTGGGTTATCATACTGAATTCCCATTTTACCTCGAAAAGAATAACCAACTGGAGCTTTTAATATTCTTGATAAATCAACCACTTCGTCGTGAGAATCTTTAGCTCCAATACCACAGAAAATAGAAATTTTATCATATTTATTTAATAAATCTGATAAAGACTTTAAATCATTATTATTCGGACGAATAATAGCTTGTGGTAAATAATTTTTATTATCAGAGATATTTTCTATTGCTTTTTCTGAAATAACATCACCAGGTAACCCTATAACTGAAACTCCTTTTTTAATAATACTATTTTGTATGGCGGCTTGAACCATCCTTGGAAGTTGAGCAGGTGTCATAGCTATTTGATTATAATAACTACAGTCATCAAAAAGTTTTATTGTGTTAGTTTCTTGAAAATAATCACTTCCGTATTGAATAGTGGGACAAGTAGAAGCTATAGCTAATACAGAAGCTCCAGATCTATGTGCATCATAAAGCCCGTTTATTAAATGAACATGTCCAGGACCACTACTACCAATACAACAAGCTAGTCCATTTAACTGTGCTTCAGCAGAGGCCGCAAAAGCACCCGATTCTTCATGCCTGACATGAATCCATTTAATCTGACCATTTTCTTTTATAGCATTATTTAATTCATTAATACTATCACCCGCAACTGCATAAACATTCTTTATCCCTGATTCTACTAACATCTCTACTAATTGATTTGAGACTTTTTTAGACATAATAATATTATACAAGTTAAAAAATCAAATAACAATTTATTTATTTATTTGGAGATCAACAAAGTTACTCATTATACTTTCCATATAAGAATTTACAGAGGAATAATCATTATAGACATAAATCTTATAATTACCAGCATATACATTTGAAGGTACATAGAACCAAATAAGCTTACCTTCAGGAGAGAAATATTGTGGATAAAAAGATACATTAGATAATCCCTCTAATTTTACTTTAGTTAAATTATTAAAACCATTACCATAAAGTATAACTTCTGTTTTACCATTAGCTATAACTGTTGATGGTAAAATATTATTAATAGAGAGAGGTTCTTCTTTTATATTAAAAATATCACCTTTAATATTTAAGCTGGATTTACTAGATAATTGATCTATTATCCGAATTCTATATTTTCCAGGAGGAACTGTAGTAAGATCTCCGTTTGATAAATAAACCTTTCCAACAGTCCAAATAAAATGATTTATATTAGATATATTAGTAGTAATATATCCTGCACCTGAACCATTAGTATCTTCAAGCATTATATTCAATACTGACCCACTACTACTATCTCCAGTCCATTCTATTTGATATGTTTGCCCTATGGTTAAAGATAAATCTGAAGAAGGTAAAGTTATTGAATTTATAGAAGATGGAATACTAGAAGTATTTGTAGTAGAAGTAGTTACTATAGATTCAACATTAGTATTATCTTTAGTAGAAGATATACAACTTATTTTTTTAATCATACTCCTTGTAGAAGGACCAACAGAACCTGCTGCGCTTATACCTTTTGATTTCTGGAATTTCTTGACAGCATTTACTGTAAGATTTCCATAAAGACCAGTAGGCTTGGAAGATAAATAACCATTCGCATATAAGAAGTTCTGAAGATTTTTTACTTGTGAATCAACTCTTGTACTTTTGTTTAAATTTCTATCTATAATAGTACAAACTCCTTTAGCAAAAACATGGGTAGGAATAACAATAAATATAGCAAACACTGCAATTAAAATTTTTCTATTAAATTTTAGATGATTTATCATATATGTCTATTTTACCATAAAGAAATAAAAGAAAAATAAAAGATATTTTAATTAATAAAACAAGGACCTTCTCTGTAAACTGTTTTCTTATTAATCAAAGATATTTCTCCTGTAAAACATTTATTTTGAGATATATTTATCTCTCCACTTAATCTTAAATATGGTTCACCTCCTTGTCCTGCATTATTAGAGCTATCTTTTTCTACATTCCAATAATACTGAAAATCTTTTCCGAATATTTTAATCTTGGAAACATCTTGACTATATATACCTGCAAAATATTCTATAGCCAAATCACTACTTGAAAAAGAAAGGGGTGATTTTATATCGACAGAAGAAACACCATAATTTCTACCTTTAGTACCCACACTTCTTTCTAATGGTAGTTGATCAGGTTTTAGTTGTGGTGATATTCCTAAAAATATAGAATCAATCTTATTTACGAGTAACCAATCTTTCTTAATATCATATCGAATAGTTAGCTCATAATTTTTACCCATGGGCATAAACTCTACAGAAGTGATAGTTATATATGAATTAAATTCAGATTCAGAAAGGTTGTTTTCTTTTTTAAATGTTTCTTTCCAGCCATTCTTATATTCATCACAACTATAACCAGTTACATTCTTACATTCATCATTCTGTGATACTTTTATTGGAATTTTAGTGGCAACTATACCATGTATAGAATTTATCTTTATCTTTGTTTTAGTACCAATTACTCCATCTGCTACTAATCCATTATCACTTTGCCATTTCTTGATAATCATGATAGTTTTTGGTCCTAATTGTCCATCTATAACTAAACTCATATTCAAATTTGTATTTAAAAATCTTTGAAGTTCTTTTACCGCCTCACCTTTACTTCCATTCTTAAGAGTTACTAATCCCAAGTTATAAGTCTCAGCTGAAACATTAAAAGCAAAACTATAAAATACTATAAATAAAAAGACAAATAAAATTTTATTTTTCATATTTATATTAT
>CAIYVW010000040.1 GCA_903929735.1 uncultured bacterium | reverse complement strand
TTCCCCAGAAGCTTTTATTTAAATTTTGATTTTTATTAATATCTAACATATTTATATATTTACATTTATATAAAATGAAGTCAATACCTTTATCTATTCTGCCACTCTTTCTCTTGTCTGCACACTAACTTGGAACTAAGTTCTTTATGAGCCATTATAGCAACTACAGTTCGCTCTAATCTTACCCCTTGTGATCCCTTAATTAAAATTAAGTCTCCTTTTTCAATAACTCCTATAAGGAACTTAGAAGCGGTTTCCGAAGTATCAAAAATAAATAATTCTTTCTTTTTAAAACCGTTATCTAATGCCCCTGGTGCAATAAATTTAGCTCTAGGTCCTACAACTATTAACATATCTATGACATTTGAAACCTTCTTTCCTAAGCTGTAATGCTCTTCTTCTGTATATTTTCCAAGTTCAAGCATATCTCCTAACACTGCAATCTTTCTCTTACCTTTCATTTCTGAAAGTGCATCAATAGCAGCTTCTGCCGCAACAGGCGAAGAATTATAAGTATCATCAATAATCATAGAATCATTCATACCTTCTATTAAAGATAATCTACTAGGGGGATTAGTATATTCACTTATATAAGAGATAGATGAAAGTAAGTCACAACCTAATTCCCCTGCACAAGTAATAGCAGCCAAGGTTATATTTACAGAATGCATGGCTATCATGTTTGGTAATATAACAGGAAATGTATGTCCATCATGTTCAAGTTTGAAACTTATACCTTTTGTTTTCAACACACCATCTTCTGTTGTATTTAGGTATGATGGATAAGTGGCATGATAAGTTGCATTATTATTAAAACCAAAAGAAACTGTTTTACGATTAGCCTTACTATGAACAGCATAAACTTTTTCATCGTCATGATTAAGTATAAGAATTCCATTTGGTTTTAAAGCATAAGCCAAAGCACTTTTCTCTTCTATTATTTTCTCAGCATTTTCAAAGAATTCTACATGAACTGGTTTATCAGGGAAACGAGTAATAATCACTATATCAGGAGCTAGCCAAGGAGCAACATTATTTTTAATATCTCCTGGTTTGCCTACTCCAACTTCTAGTATTAAATACTCCGGATATGACTGTTTAAATAAAATCAAACCAAATCCCAAAATTATATTTTCTAACCAAATAATTGGATTACTCCATCCATTATGACAACCTAGAATAGTTAGAGGTAATCCAACTTCACTATTGAAACTTTTCTCACTTTTACGAACATTTTTAAATTTAGAAAGAATCACAAAAATAGCATCTTTAGTAGAAGTCTTACCAACAGATCCTGTTATAGCTATAATCTTTGGTTTATACTTTTTTAAAACAAGTTTAGCTTGCCATGTAATTATCTTTACTATTATTTTTTTGAATATATTTTTCATATTATCTATCTGGTGGTACATTATAATAATTTTGTAAAAAGTTTGTAATATTCATGAATGGTGGTATTAAACTTTGAGATGCATACTTTACTCCCTTTGGATTTTTTAAGAAAAGAAATACTATAAACTGAGGATCATATGCTGGAAAATAACCAAAAAATGAATGAGTGTGACGATCTGGATAATAACCTCCTCCTCCAGGAATGGCTACTTGAGCAGTACCTGTCTTAGCAGCAACACTATAGTGATCATACTTATGAGCACCATTATCGTAGGCCTCAAATACATGCGTTAACATTCTTGTAATAGTATCAGAAGTACCCTTCTTTATTATACCAGAACGTGAGACGGGATACTGTAAAATTTTAGAATTTCCATCATCATATCTTATTTGCTTAACTAAGTGAGGAACTACTAGATTACCACCATTTGCCAATGAAGAAAAGGCTCTGACTGCTTCTATGGGAGTAAGAGCTATACCTTGCCCAAAAGAGGCATTAGCATACTCTATATCACGAGGACTACTCTCTATATTCTTTATTAAGCCAGAAGTTTCATTAGGTAAATCTATTCCAGTTTTTTCTCCTATACCATAAGATTTCATATATGATCTAAACTTATCATGACCCAATTTACTTTCTACAAAAACCATACCTGTATTTAAAGATTGATCAAGAACAGTCTGCATAGAAGCTATACCACGAGCTTTCTTATCAAAATTGTATATATCTCTTTTATTAACAGTAACCATACCCTTATCTAAATATGTTGTTTCCGGAGTTACAACTCCTGCATCTAAAGCAGCCGACATAACAAGAGGTTTAATAACAGAGCCCATTTCTATGACATCTTCAACCATTATATTCCTGAATATTTTAGAATCTTTAACTTCATTAAATTTATTCAAATCAAAATTAGGAATACCAGTCATTGCATATATTTCTCCTGTCTGAGGATTCATAATTATTCCACCTCCTTCATCTGCATTCCATTTAGAAAAAGCATCACCTAGTTCTGTTTCTAGAATATGTTGAGTATTTGGTTCTATGGTTGTAACTATATCTCCTTGTTCATTCTTATTATCTGAAACTTTATTTTTTAAACTAGAAAATACCTCTGCAAAAAAGTTTACATAAGCTTCATTTTTCGGCTTCGATAAAATATCATTATAATAACGCTCAAGACCATATTGACCGACTTTATCATCTCCTTTAAAGGCAAGAAAACCCAAAGCATGACTTGCTAGACTTCCACCTGGATAAAAACGCCAATTATCTTTATATATTGAAACCCCTGGAATTTTCAAAATATCAACAGCATCTGCTTGTTCTTTACTTAAATGCTGAGCTATTTCTTCATAGGGATCACTTTTTTTATTTGCTTTTAACACAAAAGTATCATGATCCATAGTCATATAAGGAGATAATATAGAAAAAGTTTTTTCTACATCTAATATTTCTTTAGCTTTAATTGCTATTTTAAAACCAGAAGATACAGTACCTGCTGCAACCAAAGAACTATCTTTCTTTGAAAAAAATATTGTACCACGATCAAAAACATTACTAGCAGGAGTAGCATACTGCCTATCGGCTTTATCAGAGTAAAGATTCCTATGAATAATTTGTACATAGAATAACTTAATAATAAGAATAATAGCAAATATAGAAAATAATGCGGAAACAATCCTTATTCTAGATTGAAACGATGACAAGTTCATTAGCGCATAGCAACATGAGTAATAGAACGAGTGGCAAAAATATTTGATTTAGCATCTACAAATCCTAATGTCGCAGCATAACCTTTGCTTACTTCATTCATATTATTCAAATATGTTAACTCCATCTCACTTATATTACTACCTAAAGTTCTAGCTGTACTCTCTAAAGATTTTCTAGCAACAACATTAAAAGTTATAGACCCGATTATATAAACATAGATTATAGATAAAGATATAATTCCTGTAAGTAAAAAACGAAATATTATTCTTTGTGTATTATAATTTCTTACGATATCTTTTGTTATTGCTTTTGTTTTACTCATAAATTTTTATATTTTTTCTAATAATCTTAATTTAGCACTACGAGAACGTGGATTAATTTTTATTTCAGACTCTTGAGGAATAATAGGCTTCTTGGTTATTATTAAGGCTTTACCTTTTTCTTTTAGAGAGACAAAAGCCCTTTTAACTATTCTGTCTTCTAAACTATGAAAAGTGATAATTGAAAATCTACCCCCCTTTTCTAAACAATTAAAACCTTTCTCTATTACCTGCTCTAAATTTGAAAGTTCACTATTGGTGGCAATTCTCAAAGCTTGGAAAGTTCTTGTGGAGGGATGAATTCTCAACCCCCTATAATTTTTACCAACAGCTTCATCTATAATCCTTACTAAATCAAAAGTTGTCTCTATTTCTTTCTCTTTTCTTCTTTCAACTATTTTCTTTGCTATTTTTCTTGAATATTTCTCTTCACCAAAACCATAAATTATATCTGCTATGTTCTCCTCATCCCAAGTATTTACTATTTCTTTAGCAGTTAGGTCTTCTTCTTGAGGATCTTTTTTCATTGTCATAAGAAGTGGTTCATCTTTAAGAAAAGAAAATCCCCTACCCGCAACTTCTAATTGAAAAGAACTAATCCCCAAATCAAGTAAGATACCATTAACACTTTTAATTCCTAAATCTTTCAAAACTATATCTATATCTTGAAAACCTTTATTAACAAAAACAAAGTCAGAAGTATTATCTCCAATAAGATTCTCAGTACGAGATTTTGCATCAAAATCAAGATCAAGACCTATAATTTTAATACTAGAACCCATACGCTTAATCATTTCAAAAGTATGACCTCCTCCACCTAGTGTTCCATCTACGACAACATCGCCTTTTTTAATGGCTAAACCATCAATAGACTCATCTTTTAATACAGGTATATGTGTCATATTAAAGAACTCCTATCTGCCCTAATTTATCTGCGAGAGTATCAGCCTGTGTTTCCACTAATAATTTGTAATCACCCCAAGCTTTCTCATTCCAAATTTCGACTCGGTTTTGAACACCAATAACTACAACTTTAAAAGAAAGATTAGATCTATTTTTTAAATTTTCCGGGATTAGTATTCGGCCATTTGCATCTACATCTGCAACTACAGCTTGACCAAACATAAATCTCGAGAAACTTCTATTATCTGATGCTAACATAGAGGAATCAGATAATTTTTCAGAAATTTTTTTCCATTCTTTCGCAGTAAAAATTGAAAGACAATTATCAAGACCTGGAGCAACTACAACACTCTTACCCATCTCCTTTCGGAACTTAACAGGTAGAGACATTCTATTCTTATCATCCAATGTGTGTATGTATTCTCCGATTAACATAATAAATATTGTGGTATAAGGTCATTATTGATAAAAAATATTTTATCCCACCATATCCCACTTGGTTATATTATACACCACTTCATCCCACAAAACAAACAAGTCCTCCCACTTATATCTGTGGATAACTAAACAAAAAATAAATATAAAAAAGGGCTTAAGTTATATAACTTAAGCCCTTTTTTATATTTATTTTTTGTTTAGTTATCCACAGAT
>CAIYVW010000039.1 GCA_903929735.1 uncultured bacterium | reverse complement strand
TATATCTAATTTATATTTATTAAAAATTTGACTGATTATAGTAAGTAAGTCATTTAATTTAATATTATCATCCGTTACTAGTATAAAACTTAGGTCTTTTTTAATACTTATAATTTTTGCTCCTTTTTTTATCTTTTTATTTTCTTCTATTTTTGTTTTTTGTTTAGGGTCAATTATTGAGCAAATCTCAAGAGGGGTCTTGTATAATTTAATATATTGTATAGCTTTATTGTGTATTATTTTACCGGATTCTTCTGCTTCCATATAGTTGATAAATGGAATAGTTTTTGCTGTCTTAATTATTTTAGGATCAGCAGAAAGGACACCTCCCACGTCTTTCCATAAAATAACATTAGAAGCTTTTAGTGCTGCTCCTATAAAACAGGCTGTAGTATCAGTTCCTCCTCTTCCTAGTGTTGTTGTATGGCCATCTTTTGCTATACCAGTAAAACCAGCGACAACAGGAACTTCATTAGTCTTGGATAGTTTTTCAATTACATTTACTTCTGAAGATTTATAATCAATATTTGCATTTTTGAAGTTGTCATCTGTTAAAATAGGTATTTCTTCAGCAAAATATCTTTTAGATTTTATTCCATTAAGATTAAAATAGCTTGTTATGATCGTTGCTGAAATTTTTTCTCCATATGAGATAATTTTATCTTCATGATTGTTTAATTCTGTAGCTACTATTACTAATAGATCATCTTCTAACTGTTTAAATAAGCTTTTAAGACCAATATTAATATTTTCTATGATTTTTTCGTTGAAGCCAAAATCTAGGATCAATTTATTATGATTTTCCTCTATTTCTTTTATAAAAATTGAAATTAATGAACTTGATTCTTTCTCTGATAAATTCTTATCTTTAATTTTAATCAAAAATGACACTAAACTGTCAGTCACACCCGGCATGGCTGAAACTACAGCTATGGGAGTATATCCTTCTTTTTGCTGGCTTTTTAACCTTTTTACTATTAAAGGTATTAACTCCTTTTTAAGTATTCCTCCTCCAAATTTATTTACTATAATTTTTTTGGTCATAAAAATTTATTAAATTGATAAGCCCCTAGATTATATTATATACACTGTATAAATCAAGCTTTTTATTGACAGTATTTACTATCGATAGTAAACTTGAAATGTTGATAAGAGTAATAAATTATTAATAATTTTAAAATAAAATGTCTAAAATACTAGTCATAGGATGCGGAAATGTGGGAAGTGTGGGTCTACATAAAATGGCTCAATTTAAAAATACCTTTTCTGAGATACATGTAGTTGGAAGAACACCCAGTAAATGTGAAGCTGTTCGTAATTCGGTTCTAAAAAAGTCTAAAGGTAAGGTTGATCTACATGTACATATTACTGATGTTGGTATGGGAAAGAATTTTTTGAATTTACTTAAAGAAGTTAATCCTACTCTTGTTGTTAACTGGGGAAGTCCTTATGATAATTTAATAGTCATGGATGCTTGCTTGGAGTATGGAGTTAATTATATAGATACAGCCTGCTATGAGAATCCTGAAAAATATGGATTTTCTTACAAATTACAAATAGCAAAGAATGAAGATTTTAAGAAGAAAAATCTCCTTGCTATATTAGGTTCAGGTTTTGATCCCGGTGTTTCAAATATTTATTCTGCTTACGCCAGAGATTATATATATGATAAAATTGAAACAATAGATATTCTAGATTGTAACGGTGGCTCTAAAGATGAAAAAATTAAATTTGCTCCAAACTTTGATCCGGAAATAAATTTAAGAGAATTAATTCTACCTATTAAATTTTGGGAAAATGGTAAATGGCAAGAAAGAATGAAACTTATAGATGAAGATGCTCCTTTTTTTGAATTTAATTTTCCTGAAGCGGGTAAATTCACCCCTTATCTTATGTATCATGAAGAGCTAGAAACCATCCCTACTCATATACCAGGTCTTAAGCGTATACGTTTTTGGATGACTTTCTCTAAGAGTTATCTTACTTATTTACGTGTTCTTTATAACGTTGGTCTTACTCGTATAGATCCTATTGATTATAATGGAGAAAAAATTATCCCCGTTAAATTTTTGAAAGCTATTCTTCCGAAAGGAGAGGATTTCAATAAGAGCTATAAAGGTAAAACTAATATTGGAAATGTTATTACTGGAATTAAGAACGGTAAAAAGAAATTTACATATATCTATAATGTATGTGACCATGCAGATGCCTATAAAGAGACAGGAGGTAATGCTATCGGATACACAACTGCTATACCTACTGTTACTTGTGCTAAGTTAGTGTTAGAAGGTAAGTGGGGAGGAATAGGAGTCAAAAATACAGAAGATAAAACTCTTGATTCTAAGATATTTATAGAGGAAATGTCAAAAGTAGGTTTAACTACTAATATAAAAAACTTAAAAGATATACCAAGCGCATTAAAAAAGGCTTACTAATTAAATGTCTAAAAATTCAGAAAATATATTCATAGAACCTTGGGTAAAAGAAGAGGATTGGGATGAAAAAGTTTTTTCTAATATTCATACTCCGTCTTATGTTGTATCAATTGAAAAATTAGAAAATAATCTTAAGATTTTAAATCAAGTAGAGAAAAGAACTGGCGCTCATATACTTATGGCACTTAAGGGGTTTTCTATGTTTAGTACTTTCTATTTAGCTAAGAAATATATATCTGGATCAGAAGCCAGCTCTGTTGATGAAGCAAGATTAGGATACGAAGAATTTGGTAAAGAAAATCATGTTTTTTCTCCTTCTTATACAGAAGAAAATATAAAACAATATATAAAATATGCTGACCATTTAGTTTTTAATTCTTTTTCTCAATGGAATAGATTCAAGAAAGAAATAAAAAATTCCAAGAAAAAAGTATCTTGTGGTTTGAGAGTTAATGTTGAGCACTCAGAAGTTGAAACTTCTATGTATGATCCAAGTAGTCCTAACTCTCATTTTGGTGTGACCAAGGCTTTCTTTCAAGAAGACAATTTGGAAGGGCTAGATGGATTACATTTTCATAATCTATGTGAACTCAATGCTGATGCTTTAGAAAGAACAATAAAAGTTTTTGAAGATAAATTTGGTACATTTTTACCTCAAATGAAATGGGTAAATTTTGGAGGAGGACATCATATAACAAGAAGTGATTATGATGTTGATTTATTATGTAATTTAATAAATTCTTTTAAAAAGAGATACCCTCATTTAACAGTTTATCTTGAACCAGGAGAAGCTATCGCCTTAAATGCTGGAGTTCTTATTGCTAGTGTAGTCGATATTTTTAAGAATCAATCAAATATAGCAGTACTTGATGTTTCTGCTACGACACATATGCCTGATGTTTTAGAAATGCCCTATTTACCGACTATTATAGGTGCTAAGCCTGCATCTTCCGACTGGGGAGTAAAATACCGCCTGGTTGGTCCCAGTTGTCTTACAGGGGATGTTGTCGGTGAATATTGTTTCCCTAAGGAGCTTGAAGTGGGGCAAAAATTAGTATTCTTAAATATGGCTATTTATACTATGGTTAAGAATAATACTTTCAATGGGGTACCTTTACCAAATATCTCTATTTTAGATAAAAATAATAAAATTAAAGTTATTAAAAAATTTGGATATAAAGATTTTAAAAATAGATTGTCGTAAATAATATAATTTATTTAGTAAAATATAAAAAGAAACACAATGAAAAAGAAAATAATAAAAATAGGATTAATACAAAGTAAGGTAACAAATGATCTAAAATTAAATTTAGAAAAAACTTTGTCTATGGTAGAAGAAGCAGCAAAAAACGGAGCCGAAATTATTTGCTTGCAAGAACTCTATAAGACACCTTACTTTCCTAGTAAAAAAGGAGTGAAGGTAGATAAATTCCTAGAAACTATTCCTGGTCAATCTACAGAGGAATTTAAATCGATAGCTCAAAAATATAAATGTTCTATTGTTTTACCAATTTACGAAAAAGCAAAAAATGGTAAATTATACAATACAGTTGTGGTTCTGAATGAAAAAGGGGAAATTTTACCTTCATATAGGAAAATACATATACCTCATGATCCTAGTTTTTATGAAAAAGATTATTTTGCAGAAGGAGATAATGGTTATCGTCTTTATAAGCATAAAAATGTAAGTTATGCTGTTTTAATATGTTTTGATCAGTGGTTTCCTGAAGCCGCTCGTACTATAAAGTTATCAGGAGCAGAGATCATTTTCTATCCTACTGCTATTGGAAATATTATAGGTAATAAGCCTTTAGATGGAGATTGGCATGATGCATGGGAAACAGTGATGAGGGGTCATGCAATAGCCAATAGTCTACCTGTCGTAGCTGTAAATAGAACAGGAGTTGAAGGCAAATTAGATTTTTGGGGACAATCTTTTGTCACAGACGCGTTTGGTAAGGTTTTAGATAGAGCTTCAAAGAATAAAGAAGAAGTCATAATAACAAAATTAGATTTAGCTATGAATGATTATATCTCAGAAGATTGGGGATTTTTAAGAAATCGAAGACCTGATACTTATAAAAAAATAACAAATAAAATAGATAAAAAATAGATGCTAGAAAAACCAAAAGAATTAGGATACTATATGCCAGCTGAATGGGAAAACCATTCGGCTGTATGGCTAGCTTGGCCTTATGGAAATATAACTTTTCCTAATATAGTAGATTCTATAGAGGAAAGTTATTGTAAAATAATAAAGTCCTTAGAGGGAAGCGAAAAAGTCAAATTAATTGTTCTAAATGAAATAGAAAAAGAAAGAATAGAAAAAAAACTAATTAATTTTGGAATTCAAATAAGCAATATTATTTTTTATATAAAAGATTATGCTGATGTTTGGACGAGAGATTATGCACTCTTAACACTACTCAAGAAAGAAGACAATAGCTCTGCTTTTGTGAAATGGCACTACAATGCTTATGGTAAAAAACATGACCCTCTTTTTACAGATTTACTAAAGGACGATAAAGTTTTCTTGTCTATTATAGAAGAATCAAATTTTAAAATTTTTAAAACAGAAATAGTTTTAGAGGGTGGAGCCATAGAATCAAATGGTAAAGGGGTTATAATGACAACGGAGCAATGTCTTTTGAATGAAAATAGGAATAAGGGTTTAAGTAAAGAAGATATGGAAAATTACTTAAAGGATTATTTAGGAGCAGATATCATTCTATGGCTTAAAGATGGCCTTACTAATGATCATACTGATGGTCATATAGATGAAGTTGCTCGATTTGTTAGTCCTAATACAATAGTTTGCTCTTATGAAGATAATATAAATGATATCAACTTTTCTATTTTAGATAATAATTTTAAAATTTTAGAAAACTCTAAAGATATGGAAGGTAACAAATTCAATATTATTAAATTACCAATGCCGCATATGAATTATGATAATGGAGAGAAAGCCCCAGTTTCTTATACTAATTTTTATATAGGGAATAATATAATTTTAATGTCTGTATTTAATGATCCGAATGATAAGAAGGCAAAAGATATTCTACAGTCTGTATTTAAAAATCATAAAATAATAGAGATAGATTGCACAAAAATAATTTACGGAGGTGGGGCAATACACTGTATTACCATGCAAGAATTCAGTAAAATATAGTTAGTATGTTACAATTAAATCCATGAATTGGTTTTTCATAGCTCTAATAGCTACATTTCTATGGGGTATTTCTAATATTGCAGATGAGTTTATTGTTAAAAAATACTCAATAGGGAAAAGAGGTTCAGGTGGTCTAGTGCTTTTCACTAGTTTTATGGGTATCCTTATGGCAATCTTAGTAGGATTATTCACTAAAGGTTTATTTGATATATCATTAACTGATAAATTATTGCTTATATCTACAGGAGGAATGACGATAGGTTGGATTATTCTATATCTATATACACTTGAAACTGAAGATGTTTCTTCTGTTGTACCGTGGTTTTTAACTATTCCTATTTTTGGATATATTCTTGGATTTATTTTTCTTGGTGAAAATTTAACTCTAAATCAACAAGCTGGATCTATTGTAATAGTTATAGGTATATCACTAATACTTATTGATTTCACTGAGGAAAAAAAGAAGTTTAAATGGCGACCAGCTATCTATATGATGATAGCCTGTTTTATTGTAGCTATGTCAGGGGTTATTTTTAAGTATGTAACAATTGAAGGTAATTTTTGGATTTCTTCATTCTGGGAGTATGTAGGATTGGGATTTTTAGGTATTGTAATGTATTTTATAGTTCCTAAGTATCGTCATGAATTTCATCTTATGAATAAAAGTGGTGGTAGTAAAATATTCTTTTTTAATATAATTTCAGAAATTACGACAATAGGGGGGAATCTTCTCACTAACTATGCAATGTTGCTAGCACCTGTTACTATGGTTTACTTAGTCGGAAGTTTTCAGCCAGCTATTGTATTAGTTTTAACTTTAATTTCTACAAAATTAACCCCACATATATCTAAAGAAAATATGAGTAAACAAGTTTTATTACCAAAGATTATAGCTATTATAATTATGATTTTAGGCAGTATATTTCTATTTATTTAAAAATAATGTATAGTATTACTGTATATGTCTGAAGAGGAAAATAGTCATAATTTATTTTTATATGTTCTCTTAGGGGGGTGTATTCTTGTAATATTATCGTCTTTTTATTTTTTCTATTTTAAAAAAAAGTTTGATTTTATAATAGAAACAAATTGTAATCCTGAAACTGAAACATGTTTTCATCGTGATTGTACAAATCCTGATGATTGTCCTCCTAATGGTTTTTCTAATTATAATAAATATTATTTAAGGGCTTCTGATTTTAAAGCTTGTGGAATAAATGAGGATTGTACAGAGGCTTGTGCTAATGGAAAAATTAAATGTTCCAAAATAGAATGTACAGAAAATGATTTATTAGATGGTAATTGTGTTAGTCCTATTAATTTAAAAACAAATTAAATAATTTTTATGCTTGAAGACGAGAAAAAAATATCTATCGGTGATTATAATACGATAATGTCGGATAGAAATATTTTTAATCAAATTGTATATACTCCTTTATCTGAAGCTCTTATTCTTTTGGAACAAAGACAGAAAGATCCTATCCTTATAAAAAAAATAGAAAAATTATTAAAAGAAGATATTCCTAAGCCACTAAAGGATATTAATAGGTATGGCGTTCAATTTAGACAAATTGTTACACCTAATAATGAAGCTAAAAATTTTATCAAAACTTCAGAAAGTTTTGATATTATTCCAGTTATAATGGAGTATAATCAAGATAAGTTTTCATCTAATAATTTTTTCAAGCGTTCACTTGGTCAACTTAATATTCAAGGTAATGTCAACAATAAAGATACTTATATAATTGAAAAAATTTCAATTATGGATTTTAATAAACATAATGGTAAAAAATTAACTGAAGTTGTAACTCATTGGAATGAGCCTCTTATAGATTTTCATAAAAAATTATTTAATAAATGTAATTTTGATAATGGAAAATGTTTATTTTTTGAATCATCTGAATGGGTAAAAGCACATGGTGCTAAACCAGAAGAGTATTATAAAGATTTTTTACTTCTTTTTATTTGTCATGGGATTTTATTTGAAAATTTTTTAATAGAAGGAGATGATGCAAATTTTAGTAAAAATATTATTTTACCTGCCATTGAAAATGCAATAAATCTAACTGGTATGAAACCTTTAATAGTTCCTATTGGACCATTAGATATGGATAATGATGATTATTGGTTTTATTATAATAAAGATGTTAAATCTTATATAAATATTAATTAAAATGAATACTTTAAATACAATTATAAATACCTGTGAATTAACTAGAGGAAATTCTGGAATTATAGCTTATTATTCTCATTTAATTCCGATATTTTTATCTTTATTAATTGGAGTCCTTGTATTTATTAAAGCTAAATTCAATCTTTTTTCAAGAATATTTTTATGTTTTTTGATAGTATTTTGTTTGTGGCTTATTGGTGATTTAGTAGGATGGACTCAAAATAATTATTTTCTACAGTATGCATCTTGGTCTCCTATTGATTATCTGGAGACAAATATGTATATTCTTGGTCTTTATTTTATAATAGTTTTTGTTAATAAATCTGATATATCTTTTTATAAAAAAATTATTTTATTTTTAGTTACATTACCAACATTTTTTATTACAATATCAAATAATTCTGTTTTGGGGTTTAATTATCCTGTTTGTGAAGCCTTGAATAATAATTTTTTATTAAAGTATAGATTTATTGTAGAAATATCAGTTATATTAATAATGTTTATTTATACAATAATTCCATTTTTTAAAAAAATGGAATTATTGGTAAAAAAATCACAATTAATTGTTATTGGATCAATGTTTCTATTCTTAACAATTTTTGGTGTTACTTCTTATTTATCTGCAGTAACTAGTTATTATGAATTAAATTTATATGCTCTTTTTATCATCCCTATATTTTTATTAGTTATAATATATGCAATATTTGAATTAGACATTTTTCATTTTCATATGATTGGAACTCAGTATTTAATTGTTGCTTTAGTGGTTTTAATATCAGGGCAATTATTATTTGTTAATGGTAACACAGACCAATTATTAACAATAATAACTGTAGTAGTTACCCTTGGATTAAGTATAATTATGTTTAGGAATTTTAAGAAAGAATCAGACCAAAGAATTCATATAGAGAAACTATCAAAAATATTAAAGTTTTCAAATAAAAATATAGAAGAAACAAATACAAAATTAGAAATTGCAAATGATAAATTGAAGGATTTGGATAAGTTGAAGACCGAGTTCGTTTCTCTTGCTTCCCATCAGTTAAGAAGTCCTCTTACTGCTATTAAAGGTTATGCATCTATGCTATCTGAAGGGGATTATGGTGAATGTTCAGTAGATGCAAAGGAAGCTATAGAGAGAATATTCCAATCTAGTAAAAACTTAACTGTTGTCGTAGAGGACTTGTTAAATGTTACTAAAATTGAAGCAGGTGGAATGAAGTATGAAATGGCTCCTTTTGATTTATCTAAAGTAGCAGAAGACGAAGCGCGAGATTTATCTATGACAGCTGAGAAAAAGGGTCTTAAATTAAATTTTGAATCAGATAAGAATTATTCATATATGGTAAATGGAGATAAAGAAAAAATTAGACAGGTTGTTATTAATTTTATAGACAATTCAATTAAATATACTAAAGAAGGCAGTATAGATGTTTCAGTAAAAATAAAAGATGATAAGGTAGTATTTTGTGTTAAGGATACAGGTATGGGTATGACTGAAGATATAAAAGAAAGTCTATTCCAAAAGTTTGCTCGTGGAGATGGAGCTCGTATGAATACTTCTGGTTCAGGGCTTGGTTTGTATTTGGCTAGAGAGATAGTAGAGGCTCATAAGGGGCGTGTGTGGGTAGAATCTGAAGGCCCAGGGTTAGGTTCATCTTTCTATATGGAACTAGAGGTTATAAAATAAAATAAAAATACTTCATTATATTTATATAATGAAGTATTTTTATTATTATATTTTAGTTAGACTGTAGTTACTTTCTACATCTTTAATTTCATAACCTAGAGACTTTATTCTATCTCTAATAGAATCACTTTTAGTCCAATCTTTATTTTTTCGAGCTTCTAATCTTTCTTCTGCTAATTTAGATATTTCACTAGGTATAATATCTTCTTGTAAATTATACAACTCTAAACCAAGCACTTTATCAAAATCTAGAATAGTAGCAAGTTTATCTTCATTTGGAATACCATATTTAAATACTTCTGAAACTACAGCCAAAGCTTTCGGCATATTTAAATCATCATTAATGCTTTCTAAAAATCTATCTTTTAATTCATTATTAACTACTCCTATTTTATTACCTAAAATTTTTACTTTACCTATGAGGTTATGGTATCCATTCATTGCACCTTTAATCACATCATTATTCCACTCCATTTGTTTTCTGTAATGAACTCCGAATGTAGCAAAACGATATACAAGGGGGCTTATATCTTTATCTATAAATTCACTTTTTATTGTAAGAAAGTTTCCTGTACTTTTAGCCATTTTTTCACCCTCTTTAATGTTTAAAAATTCTCCATGTATCCAGTAATTAACCCAGGGTTTTACTCCTGTAGCTGCTTCTGTCTGAGCAAGTTCATTTGTATGATGTAAGTCAATGAAATCAACACCTCCACAATGTATATCAAAATGGCTTCCTAAATACTTCACACTCATAGCAGAGCATTCTATGTGCCAGCCAGGGAAGCCTATACCCCAAGGACTATCCCATTCCATCTGTCTATTTGAATCTTTTTGAGAAAATTTCCATAAAGCGAAATCTGTATAATTTTTCTTTTCATTATTAATATCAACTCGGGCTCCTTCTCTTAGAGCTTCTATATTTTGATGAGAAAGCTTTGTATAATCAGCTACTTTCGAAGTATCAAAATATATACCATCACTAGTTTTGTATGTGAAGTGTTTTTCTTCTAGAGTTTTTATCATCTCTATTTGCTCTTTTATATTGTCTGTGGCTTTACAGAAAATATCAGGATAGATAATATTTAAACTATTTAAATCTTCTTTAAATTTAGCTGTGTAAAATTCTGCTATTTCATAGGCTCCCTTATTCTCTTTCTTTGATTCCTTCTCTATTTTATCTTCTCCCATATCTCTATCGCCAGTTAAATGTCCAACATCTGTTATGTTCATAACATGCTTAACCTTATAGTAATTATAAGTTAATACTCTTTTTAGAATATCTTCAAAGATATAAGTACGCATATTTCCTACATGAGCGAAATTATAAACCGTAGGACCACAAGTATACATACCGACTTCTTTGTCTTTTATTGGTTTGAATTCTTCTTTTTGCCTAGATAAAGTATTGTAAATTTTTAAAACCATATAGAAACGATAGATAGCATAATTAATAATATAATGATAATTTTAAGCTTTTTAATCTTTTTATCTTTTTTAAATATTTTTCTATCAAGCTTTTTTATCTGGTTACTTACTGTAGATAATTCTTTTTCTTGATTTATATATATATTTTT
>CAIYVW010000038.1 GCA_903929735.1 uncultured bacterium | reverse complement strand
TGTATATCTAAAATCTTCTGTTCTAAAGTAGATGAGACCGCAGAAATATGTCTATTTTTATTCTTAATAACATTCAAAAAATAAAACAATAAAACTATAGATATAATAGATAAAATAATAGATATTATTAATATGAGATTTGTTTTGCTATTTTTCATATTATTTAAATAAAATTGAAATCATAAAATTAATATCATTTTTTTCTAAGAAGTCAGAAATAGGCAAATCAGATGAGGCTATTTTAGGATCATTATCAATAATTGTTTTAAAATTACGTAAAGCAGATCTATTAATAGCATTGCCATGTATCTCTACAAAAAGACTTTTATCTTTTCTTTTATTAAAAAGTATCTGAGAAAATGTAATACCTTCAGGTTTATCTTTCATAATTAAACCTATAATATCATTATAAACTGAGTATTTAGAATCATTTAAAGAAAAAAGGCTTAATTTATCATTTATAGCTAAGATTGATTGATTTATATCTTTATCTGTCAGATTTTTATTATTTAAGTTAAAATTATCTAACTTATCTTCTACTATTTTTTGCTTTAAAACAGTATAAAAATAAGAAGGGCTAAGCAGTAGAACAAAGGCTATGGTTACTGTTGTCACCAATAAAAGGAATGTTGAGATAAGTCTTTTCCAGTAATCTTTATTCAGAATCTTCTTTTCTTCTTCAGGTAAAACATTTATAATCTTCCTATTTGTAAAACAAAAATCACCCAAAGCAAGACCTAATACTGTCACATAACTAAGAGATTCTTTAAAAGACATCTCTGGTATAGAAGTATTCATATTAGAAATATTAACCCAAGCATTTGCATCTACTACTTTTATTTTCATACTAGATTCTAAATATTCTCTTAGTCCTGTAAGATTTGAATCTCCCCCACAGAGTATAATACGATTTATATTGTCATGTTTAACTCCTAAATTATCATGATTTTTCCAATAATCTAACTGTTTATTTAATTCATCTCTTAATACAGAAAGGTCATTTAAAATAACTGGGAATATATCTTCAATATTAGAAATACCATCTAATCCATAGGATCTTTTCATTTCTTCAGCTTTTTCTACAGAAATCGAAAAGTTTTTCGAAATTATATTTGTAAGATCTAGTCCACCCATACTAATAGTAGTTGTAAAAATAACCCTTCCATCATGAACAATAGAAACACCTGTTCTTGTGTCTCCAAAGTCAACTATCATAATTGGCTCTCTGTCCTCAGTAGGAACTACTGTACGTGCTATAGCTTGTGCTTCAAGTTCAAAAGACAAAACTGTTATTCCAGCTTTTCTAAAACAAGATAAATAACTTTCAACAGTTGATGAAGCAATAGCAGAAACCTCAACTGAAACAGTGTCCTCTGAAGAAGATATTATATCGTAATCAAAGATAGTATCTATAGCTTTAAGTGGTATATGTTCTTCTATTTGTAGAAGAATCATATCCCTTAATTCATTTTTATTTGTTTTAGGAAGATTAAGATTGAAAAGGTACATCTGTTCTTCGGGAAAAGAAACTCTTACAAAATGAAAATTTTCCTTTTGTTTAATTTTTTTTAAAACAGAAACTAATTCATCTTCGTTCTCAATTTTACCTGAAACTACAGCTCCTGCTGGTATCTTTTCTTTTCCAAAATGACCAAGATCTAGACCTTTATATGACAAAATTAACTCACCATATTTAATAGATTGATCTGAAATATCTATAGCAAACGAGTTCCTCATTAGATGTGAGGGGGTGGGAAAGTGTCTACTATAAAAATTTTTCAACATAATAATATTATACCCTACTATGAATTGATATAAAAGAGATTAATTATTTTTATTCAATTTATGTCTTATTATTTTTATAAAAATAGGAATAAAAGAAATAAAAATTATTAAAAAAGCTATTGGGATAATATATGTATCAGGATTGCTTATTAAACTTCCTAAGAAATAGCCTAAAAATAACATTAAAGATATCCAGAACATACCACCAAATATATTATAAGAAATAAAAGTAGCATAATTCATACTACCAATACCAGCTACTATAGGAGCAAAGGTTCTAATAATCGGTACAAATCTAGCTATAATAATAGTGTACTTACCATGCTTTTCATAAAATTTTTCTGCATCATATATTCTTTGTTTCTTAAAAAAGAAGCCGGCATCTCGCTCAAACATCTTTCGTCCATACTTTTTACCTGACCAATATCCAACACTATCTCCTAATATAGCAGCGATAATACATAGTATTAATAATTGGTAAATATTAAAAAGTCCATGAGAAGACAAGAGTCCAGCTGTAAAAAGCAAAGAATCTCCTGGAAAAAAGAAACCAAAAAATAATCCAGTCTCTGCAAAAATAATAAAAACAATTCCAATCAATCCAACTGTCTTTATAATTAAAATAGGGTCAAACATATATATTTATCTTACTTTACTTCCAACTCCGACTTCTACTTCTGGAGTTAGGAAAACTGGGCGACCATCAAGACCATCAACTGCCATTAGCATGCCATTACTTTCTAAGCCTTTAATTTTTCTAGGTTCTAAATTTACTATGTATAAAACTTGTTTTCCTACAAGATTATTATAATCAGGATAGTATTCATGAATACCAGAAATTATTTGGCGAAGTTTTAAATTACCATCAACATCAAGCTCATTAAAATCAATCTGGCAACAAAGAAGCTTATCTGTTTCAGGAACTGGTTCAACTTCTCTTATAGTACCTAATCTTATATCCATCTTTTTAAAATCTTCGTATGATATATATTCCATATTATTTATTAAATTAATTTTTA
>CAIYVW010000037.1 GCA_903929735.1 uncultured bacterium | reverse complement strand
TTCAAAAGAGGTAAACGCAATTAGTAAACGGTTAGAACCTCTGAAAACTATTGATAAACAAAAGGAATTTGACCTTTTGTGCGATAAAAATCTTGTTATGCGGAGGCGGTGAGATTCGAACTCACGGAACCGGTAAAGGTTCGACAGTTTAGTAAACTGTTGATTTAAACCACTCATCCACGCCTCCTCGTTTCACTCGTCATCGTGTCTTCGCGCCCTCCTGGGCCCTTCCCTAAAGCTATGCTTGAAGCATATAGCTTTTCAGATAAAAGTATCTGAACGGATGAAATATAAAGCAGTTTATATTTCATATCCACGCCTCCAGTTTTCTAATCTTAGCATATTTAATATATTTTCAAAATATTTCTAATTTGGGAAAGGTTTTAAAATATGTTATTTTATACAAAGTAAAGGGAACCGTGTCAGAGTGGTCTAACGTACCTCTTTGCTAAAGAGGCAGGGTGTAAAAGCCCTCGCGAGTTCGAATCTCGCTGGTTCCGCATTATTATTAATTAATTTATAAAAAATATGTCAGATGCAAAGATTTCAAAAATTATTGGACGTGAAATATTAGATTCTAGAGGTAATCCTACTGTTGAAGTAGATGTATATCTTTCAGATGGATCAATGGGTAGGGCAGGAGTACCAAGTGGTGCTTCTACAGGGAGTCACGAAGCAGTAGAACTTCGTGATGGAGATAATAAAAGATATGGAGGAAAGGGTGTACTTAAAGCTGTAAAGAATGTAAATGAAGATATACAAAAGAAACTAAAAGGTAAGATTTGGAATCAGAAAACTTTAGATTTAGCTATGATAGATCTAGACGGAACCGAGAATAAGGGCAAGCTTGGTGCTAATGCTATTTTAGGTGTTTCTATTGCTTTCGCTAAGGCTATGGCTATGTCTGAAAGGAAGCCTCTATGGAAGTATTTTAAAGATATATCAAAGACGAAAGATATATGTATTCCAGTTCCTATGATGAATATTTTAAATGGAGGAAGTCATGCTGATAATTCTACGGACCTTCAGGAATTTATGATCATGCCTATAGGAGCAAAAACTTTCAAACAAGCTTTGCAGTGGGGAGCAGAAGTATTTCATACATTAAAGAAGATTTTAGCTGAAAGAAAACTTAATACAGGAGTAGGAGATGAGGGTGGTTATGCTCCGTCTCTTCCAACAAATGAAGCTGCTATAGAAGTGATAATAGAAGCTATTAAAAGAGCTGGTTATATTCCAGGTAAAGATATAAGTATAGCGATAGATGCAGCTGCAAGTGAATTTTATAAAGATGGTAAATATATTTTAAAGACTGAGAACAAAAGCCTTACAAGTGAAGAAATGGTGGCTTTTTATGAGAATTGGGTATCGAAGTTCCCAATAGTCTCTATAGAAGATGGACTTGCAGAAGATGATTGGTCAGGATGGGCATTAATGACAAAAAAACTTGGAAAGAAAATACAAATAGTTGGAGATGATTTGTTTGTGACAAATATTAAAAGATTAGAACAAGGTATAGAAAAGAAAGCAGGGAATTCTATTTTAATTAAATTAAATCAAATAGGTACAGTTTCTGAAACAATAGATGCTATACAGATGGCAAAGAAAGCAGGCTTTACTGCTGTAGTTTCGCATCGTTCAGGGGAAACTGAAGATTCTACAATTGCTGATTTTGTAGTAGGTCTTGGTACTGGGCAGATAAAGACAGGTTCCCTTTGTCGAAGTGAAAGAGTAGCGAAATATAACGAACTTCTTCGTATTGAAGAGTCTCTTGGAACTAAGGCTGTATTTTTAGGTAAGAAAGCTTTTAAATAGTTTTTTTAATTAAAATATTAGGAATCTTTTAATTTTAGTCTATTCAAAATATTACTTTTAAGATACAATAAATATATGAATACAATTCAAATATTATTACAAACAGTTTGGGGCACAGTCCTTGCTTTGGGTTGGATAAAAATTATTATAGCAGTAGTTGCTATCTCTGTTCTTACTAGATATCAGGGGATATTGGGATTACTTGCTTCTATTTTATTTGTGGCTTATTTGGCTCATTGGATTTCTTTCTAAATAAAAATTAAATAATAAAAAAGAGCAGGAATTAAAATTCTGCTCTTTTTTATTATTTTGACAAAAAGCCTTAAATAGTTTAATATTTTGACAAATAAAAAATCTAATTTAGGATTTTTTTAAATCTTTTTAAAAATGGGACTATTGAAACAAGAAGGAACAAAGACGAGGTATTCTTATGATGAGCTGAGAGAGTTTAAGGATTTAATCCTTAAAAAATTAAAAAAAGCAAAAGAAGATCTTTTGTTTTACAAAAACAGCTTGAGTCACCGAGATGGTAATGGCACAGATGATACTTCTCCTGTCCATAAGGACTTATCAGGAGATGGAGGATCTGAGTCTCTCTCAAAAGAAGAGACAACAAAGATTGTCTTGAGACTAGAAAAATACATTAAGAACCTTAACGATTCTCTCGTAAGAATTGAAAACGGTAGCTATGGTATTTGCAGAGAAACTGGTCTTCTTATTCCTAAAGAACGGCTTCGTGCCGTGCCCCATGCTACACTTTCGGTAGAGTCAAAAAACTAGCCGAATTAATTAAAATTAAGAGCTGCAGAACAATTCTGTGGCTCTTATTTTGATATACTAAGTTTTAGTATATAATACGAAGTATGAAACCTCAGTTTAATAAAACTTGGTTAATAGTTTCTGTTATGATTATTTTCAATATTGTCGTATTTTCTTTTATGTCAAAGAAGCTAGAGAGTTATGTTGTAGATAGTATGGCAAGTAGTAATAGTGTTAATAATTTGTAATATATAATTATATGGAAAAAGTAGAATTGACTACGGGTCAAAAAATAAAAAAGAATATATGGAAACATTTATATAGATATTTTCCATGGGTCCAGAAGCATTTTCTAAAGTGGCATTTAGTGTGGCATGAAAAGGGTAGACAGCCCTACCATATAGGATGGCTAGCTCCTGGGAAAACTTTAGAGGAACTTGAAAAACATTTACATACTGAATGGGGTTTTGGTAACCACTTCGTTGCATGGAAAGATAATGGACAAGTTCTTTCTTGGCGGAAGCTTGAAGATTTTGATAATCAATACCATCTTCGTGTTTTTAAAGATGGGGAAATAAGAGGGCATCATGAATTTACACCTGAGAGTAAACCATTTGAGCACTTTGTAGAAATAAACGAAGAATCAAAGATTGAAGATTTTAAAAAGTTTCTTGGAGATTACATAGTTTCAAGGAAACATATATCTCACTTGAGGATGGACAGGAAGACTGCTCCTGATTCTGAAATCACAGTAGATGATCCGTTTATAATTAAAAATGGAAGAAAAATTCATAATAAATAAAAACAGTGGATTAAAATCCACTGTTTTTATTTATTTTATTTTAGATTCTGGATAAATTATATCCCAGAGAGCAGAGGCTACATTGTGAGGTTTTCCTACTAGAGGGAAGTGGTGAAGATCAATGAAAGGTGCACTATTACATTCGATGACTCCACTTCTTGGTTGATCTTTCCATGAGATTGATACATCATCCATTATAAAGTCTACTCCTATTAGTGGATCATCTAATACTTCTCCTATTTTTTCTAGCATTGCTATATTGTCAGGGTGTATTACTTCTGTCATATCTGTTATTCCTCCTCCTACTGCTCGACTAGTCTTTTGTCCTAATGTTACAACTTCATTCTTATTAGGTATTGTGTCTGGTGTTTTGTTCCAATGTGTAAGTTCTTTTATAGCTTCTTCATCTAGAGATATTTGATGAAAGATAGGACCCTGACGTAGAGGATTTTTATTTTCTAATTCAATTAATTCTTTTATATTATGGATTCCATCACCGATGACATAGGCTGGTTCTCTTCTTAAACAGGCTATAAATTTTTTACCTATTAGAGTTCCTCTGAAAACATATCCAGAAAGTTCTTCTTCTATCATTACCCAAGGAGATAGTTGGTGTGCTTTGTCGTATGCTATAATAAGTTCTTTTTCGTCAGATATATGGGTAGTTGTATGCCTACTCCTAGATCCTAGGTTTGGTTTTGCAATTACTGGTTTATTCAAAGAGTTAAATAATGAGATAGCTTCTTTTCTACTACTTGCTATTCCACCTGCAGCAACTGGTATACCAGCTTTTCTAAAATGCTTCTTCATTTCATTTTTATTATCCATCCATTCTAAACCTTTAGGATTATAATCTTTTGTTCTAGGTAACACATCAAAAAATCTCATTTCTCCCTTATATCTTGAAATAAAAACATCTGTTCCTATTCCAAACAAATGGAATTCTTCCATTGTTATTCCTCTTCTTATTGCTTCTTCCCATAGTACTTGAGCTCTACCACTATCTTTACTGTTAGGTTTTTTAGTTATATTACCGAGGCGAAGAATTGTTAAAATCTTTATTAAAACAGGACCTATTGATTCTATTTTATTTTCAGGTATTAAATAATTCATCCAACTTGTCCAAGGTTCGATCATAGAACTTAACCATATAGAAAAATAAACAGCTCTATGATTCACTTGAGCTCCTCCACAGTCCACACAATACTTTTTGTCTTTACTCATATTGTGTATAGAATACCAAATTTATTATATATATCCAATATTGGTCTCAAAATTTTAATAGGTCTAAACTCGTAGTTGGACCTCTTAGTGCGCAACGGCAAAACCTATAACTTTTTTAGCTCCTGATTTTTTTAATAAATTAATAATTTCAAGCATTGTTCCTCCTGTTGTTGTAACATCGTCTATTATAATTATAATTTTATTTTTAATCTCTTCTCGGTTTTTGATCTCGAAAGCTCCTTTTATATTCTTTAGTCTTTTGTTTCTATTTGTTAATTTAGCTTGAGGGATTGTATTTTTATTCTTAAAAATAATATTTGTTTTAATCTTTAAAACATTTTTATCTGTTTGATTACAAAAGCTTTTAGCTATAATCTCTGTTTGGTTATAGCCACGAGACCTTTTCCTTTCTTGAGAGATGGGTACAGGGATAACATAAATAGGACTACCTTCATTGAAAGTTTTAAGAGAATATATTTCTTCTAGAAATTCTATGAATAAGACCTGTCCTAGTTTTTGACCTATGATACCTTTATGGTAATACTTTAATTTCCAAATAGCATCTTTAATAATAGGGTTTCTGTAATCATAAAGTGCTAGTATATCTTTCTCTGTCTCTCTTTCTGCTTTATCTATTCTATCAAGACAATCAGAGCAGAGTATTTCTTGTCGTTTTTTACATCCAAGACATTTAGAAGGAAGTATTATCTCTAATAGAAAATTTAAAATGACTTTTAATTTTAAAAGCACTTTTTCCACTTCTTAATTTTACTATATATGTGATATACTGGAAAGTAATAATTATGGATAATTCGCTTA
This sequence comes from uncultured bacterium, assembly GCA_903929735.1. Lineage (GTDB taxonomy): Bacteria > Patescibacteriota > Minisyncoccia > Phycocordibacterales > UBA9973 > UBA8515. The sequence goes on along the minus strand of CAIYVW010000037.1, from coordinate 40,280 downwards.
AAAATGTATTTGCATCAGGACTAGCTAGCTTGTCAAATATTTTTACATCTGAAAAGAAGGATACTAGTGTTTTGGGTATAGATATTGGATCTTCAGCTATAAAAGTAGTTCAGCTTAAAAAGAAAAATGGTAAAGCCGTACTTGAAACTTATGGAGCTATAGCATTAGGACCCTACGGTAAATCAGATATAGGATCTGTTACTAATTTACCGACTGAAGGTATAATACAAGCTTTGCTTGATGTTATGAAAGAATCTAATGTAACAATTAAGTCTGGAGCTATAGCGATACCTTCATCTTCAAGTTTGATTTTTACTATGTCTATACCAGACAAAATAACCGAAGATAAATTTTCTCAGGTAATTCCTATAGAAGCACGCAAATATATTCCGGTCCCTGTTTCAGAAGTAAGTTTAGATTGGTTTGTATTACCAAGAGAAGTAGATTCTACAGAAAATAATATTATGAATCCTTCTACAACTCCTATTGTTCGAGATACAAAAACGGAAGTTCTTGTTGTTGCGATTCATAATGATATATTATCTCGATATCAAGAGATTTTAAAAAAGACTGAAATACATTCCGATTCTTTTGAAGTTGAAATTTTTAGTAATATAAGAGCTTCTTTTAGTCACGATCTTGCACCTGTTCTTCTTATGGATTTTGGTGCATCAAAAACTAAACTTTCAATAATAGAAGAGGGGGTAGTCCATGTTTTCCATGTAGTAAACAGAGGAGGAGGGGATATTACAAAAAATATTGCTTCGTCACTAGGAATTTCTTTTGGAGATGCCGAAAAACTTAAAAGAGAAGTCGGACTAGATTCAAATAGTAATCCTAATGTAGGAGACATAATCAGATTAGCTATGGATTATATTTTTGCAGATACAAATAATGTTGTGTTTGCTTATCAGAAGAAGTATAATAGAAACATCAGTAAAGTTATTTTAACCGGTGGTGGTTCTCTAGTGAAAGGTCTTATGGATAGAGCAGTATCAAATTTTCATACAGAAGTAGTATACAGCGATCCTTTTTCTAAAACTGAAGCTCCTGCATTCCTTGAACCAATATTAAAAATTAGTGGACCAGAGTTTAGTGTTGCTGTTGGTTTAGCGTTAAGGCAGTTATCTTAATTTATGGAGAATTCATTTCAAACATCTTTTATTCCCAAGAAGCCTATTATTTCAAATAATAATAGTGGTATTGTTGATGGTACAAGCAGTATAAGTATACCTATTGTATTTTCTTTTTCTCTTGTTCTAATTGTATCTTTAATTGCAGGTGGTTTATTTATATATAAGGGTTATTTAGATAAAAATAGAGAAGATCTACATACACAGTTATTAAAAATAAGAGCCAGTTTTGATAAAGATACAATAGCAGAGTTGGAACTTTTTGATAAAAGGACTAGTGCTTCAAAGAAAATATTAGAAAATCATATCGTTCTTTCTCCTTTATTCGAGCTTCTTAATAAGCTTACTTTAACTTCTATTCAATACACAACTTTTCAACATAGTACAGTTAATAATATCTTTTCAGTAAAATTAACAGGTATAGCTCGAGATTACAAATCCATTGCTCTTCAGGCAGATGTTTTTAATACAACAGAAGGTGCTATGTTTAAAAACGTAATTTTTTCAGATTTAACTAAAGATAAAAATAATTATGTAACTTTCAGTCTTTCATTTGATGTTGATAAAGCTCTACTTTCTTATAGTAATAATATCGTAAATAAAATCAGTGAACCTGTTGGTAATACTAATTCTCCAGCTGTTCCTACTACTCCTAGTAACACTCCTACAAATGCAGTAACTCCATCTACTAATGTAACTAATCCTACAGTAAGTGCAGCTCCATCTAATCCTTCATTACCACCAACTAATACTACTCCATAATTATGAAATTTATTTTTCCAATAATAGCTATAATTGCATCAATTCTAATTTTTATATTTTTTATAAATCCGAAATATAATGAGATCACTTTGCTTAAGACAGATATACAAGATTATAATAAAGCATTAGATAATTCGACTGCTCTTCAGAAAACAGAAGATTCTTTACTTACGTCTTATAATCAGATTAAACAAGAAGACAAAGATCGTTTAAGCGATTTTCTACCAAGTTCTGTTAACAATATTCAATTTATATTAGAGATTGAACGTATTGCTAGTCTTCATAATATGCCCATCAAAGATATTAAATTTGAAACCGTTAAAAATGATGCTGCTCCTGCCAATACTAATTTAGTAGTTTCATCTGTTTCCAAAGATAATCTACCTTATGGAGTTTTTCCTATAGAATTTTCTACTGATGGTAGTTATGATAAATTTGTGCCTTTCTTAAAAGATTTAGAATACAACTTAAGATTAGTAGATATCAAATCTATGTCATTCTTAGTCCCTGATACAAGTGGTAAATTAGCTGCTGGAGTCGACCCAAATAGCTATCATTATATAATAAAAGCTGAGACTTATTGGCTTAAATAATTATGCATAGAAAATATAATAAATTTTTAATAGTTTCTATACTTGGATTCATATCTCTTGGTGTTTATAGTTATTTTTATAATGATTTGAAATCAGAAGCGGCTTCATCAGATAGTGCTATTACTTCATCTCTAGGTACTACTTCTGCAACTACAAATAACGCTAATAGTAATACAGCTGAAGATACAGCCTTTCTTGATAAGTTAAAATCACTTACTACTATAAAGGTAGATACCTCTTTACTTACAGATAAGTCTTTTACTCTTCTAGTTGATAATAATATTAAATTAGACCCTGTTCCTTATGGACGTATAAATCCTTTTTCTCCTACAGATAATCTAGGTGTTCAGAACAATTTAGTTCCTCTACTTAAAACTAATCCAGCTACTGGTATTACAGCTAGGTCTGTGATACTAAATGGTTCATTAGAAGGAACAACTTCAAATAATATATACTTTGAATATGGAATCGATCAAAATTTCGGCAAAGTAACTCCAAAACTTACTGCCTCTCTTATTGGTAATTTTTCTTCAACTATTATTTTGTTAAATCCGAAAACTACATATTACTATCGCGCAGTAGCAGTTATAAATGGAGTTTTAACCAGTGGGCAAATAATGTCATTTAATACTAACTAAATATGATAATCTTAGAAGAATTAGTAAAACGTGGCCTTTTACAAGAAGACCAAGTACCTGAGATAGTAAAAACAGCTGAAGATAAGTACAACGGAGATATAGAGCAGGCACTTATACATAACAATATAGATGAAGATTTAATTCTTGAAATAAAAGGGTCAATTTTTAATATTCCTATTAAAAAAATAGATCCAAGTCTAGTTGTTCCATCTGTTCTTAAAATAATTCCAGTAGAAACTGCTAAAAGTTATCGCTTTGTTCCTATAGGAGTAACTAACAATATTCTTGAAATTGGTATTGTGGACCCAGAGAACGTTCAGGCTATAGATGTCTTAACTTTTATTACAGCTAAAATGGATAAGCCATTTAAGTTATTTTTAATTAGTAATTCTGTCTATAATAAATTAATAGAAAAATACGATTCTTTGGGAAGTGAAGTTGACTTAGTTTTATCAGAATTAGATCAAGAGATAGCAATAGCAGGGGGCGATAAATCTAAAGAAAAAAAAGAAGGAGAAAAAAAGGAAGATGAGAAAATTACAGAAGATGCTCCGATTATAAAAATTGTAGCAGTTATTCTAAGACATGCAGTTGAAGGTAATGCCTCAGATATACATATAGAACATACGGGGGACAAAATAAAAGTTCGTTTTCGTGTAGATGGTATATTACATACTTCTCTTATACTTCCTGTTGCTGTTTATAATGGAGTAGTTGCTCGTATTAAAATTCTTTCTAAATTAAGATTAGATGAAAAACGTAAGCCTCAAGATGGAGGTTTTTCAGCAAAGATAGAAGGAAGAAAGATTGATTACCGTGTGTCTACAATGCCTTCTTATTATGGAGAGAAAATTGTTATGCGTATTCTTGATTCTCAAAGAGGTGTTAAACCTTTGAATGATCTTGATATGTCTCTAGGGAATCTTGAACTTGTAAGAGAAGCTTTACATATGCCTTACGGTCTTATTCTTATTACTGGGCCAACAGGTTCTGGTAAAACAACAACTCTTTACTCTATGTTGAATGAATTAGACCATGAGAAAGATAATATTGTTTCTCTAGAAGATCCAGTTGAGTATCACATGGAAGGTATAAATCAGTCTCAAGTTGCTCCAGAAATTGGATATACATTTGCTTCTGGACTTCGTTCTATATTAAGACAAGACCCAAATATTATAATGGTGGGAGAGATTCGTGATAAAGAAACAGCAGAACTAGCTATTCAGGCAGCTCTTACTGGTCACCTAGTTCTTTCAACTCTGCATACGAATAGTGCAGTCGGAGCAATTCCTCGTCTTATAGATATGGGTATAGATCCATATCTTATAGCTCCTACTTTAGTTCTTTGTATTGCTCAACGTTTAGCTCGTAAAATATATCCTGAGTCTAAAAAAGAAGTTCCTATGGATGAAGCAACAAAGCTCATGATAGAAACACATTTTGCTGATTTACCAGAAGAATTTAAATCCAAAATTAATTTTGGAAATTCATTCTATGAAGCAGTTCCATCTCCTGAATGTCCATCTGGTATGAAAGGACGTGTTCCTGTCTATGAAATGTTTAAAATAGATAAAGAAATGAGAGATATAATACTTAAAAGGCCACAAGAACAAGAGATCTATAAACTGGCACGTTCCAGAGGTATGCTTACTATTCGAGAAGATGCCATTGTTAAAAGTATTAATGGTTTAGTGCCTTTTAAAGAAATATATAATTTTTAGTTAGTATAGGAAAACAATTGTGATTGTATTATAATATATATATTATGGAATTAAATAAAAAAATTCTTATTGTAGATGATGATAACTTTCTTCTGGATATGTATTCATTGAAGTTTAAGAAATCCAGTTTTGATGTTTATCCAGCTCTAGGTCCAGAGATAGCTCTAGATTTGTTACACTCTGGTTTAGTGCCTGATATTATACTTTTAGATATAGTTATGCCTGTTATGGACGGTTTTGAATTTATGGAAAAAATGAATGAAGAGAAGTTGGTACCTAGTGCTTTAAGAATTATCTTATCAAATAGAGGTCAACCATTAGATATAGCACGTGGTCAGTCTCTAGGAGCAGTAGGTTATATAGTAAAAGCTTCTAGTACTCCTACTGAAGTTATAGAAAAAGTTAGAAGTATTATTAATGAAAATAACAATTTAAAGAATGGATTATAATAAATTTTTAGATGAAATATTAACTAGCTTGATTCATGAAGATGGATCAGATTTACATATGGGTGTTGGACGTAAACCAGCCGTTCGTATAAATGGTCAGCTTATTTTTCTTTCAAATAAAGAAGCTCTAACCCATGAAAATATGATGGGTATTTTAGGTGTATTATTAGATCCAGAAAAAATTAAAAAATTCATAGACACAAAAGAATTAGATTTTTCTTTTTCCTTTAAAGGCTTAACTCATCTAAGAGGGAATGCTTTCTTTCAGAAAGGAGGTATATGTGTTGCCTTAAGACTTGTTCCAAAATCTAAAAGTTTTGAAGATTTAAATCTTCCAGAATCATTAAAGAATTTTGCTATGAGAAAACAAGGTTTCTTTTTAGTTGTTGGTCCTGTTGGTCAAGGCAAGTCTACAACTCTTTCTACTATGATTAATTATATAAATAGTGAAAGTACCACTCATATCATAACAATTGAAGATCCTATTGAGTATGTGTATCAGCAAGATAAGTCTATTATAGATCAAAGAGAAGTTGGCTTAGATACTAATGACTTTCCTCAAGCACTAAAGGCAGCATTTCGTGAGGATGTAAACGTTATACTTATAGGAGAAATGAGAAATATTGAGACAATGTCTGCTGCTGTAACAGCTGCTGAAACTGGACATTTAGTATTCTCTACACTACACACGAATAATGCACCTCAGACAATAGATCGTATTATAGATTCATTCCCCGCAAATCAACAAGACCAGATAAGACTTCAACTAGCTTCTAGTTTAGTTGGTATTTTATCTCAGCGTCTTATACCTCGAGTAGTTGGAGGACGTATTCCTGCTTTTGAATTACTTATAAATAATAATGCTGTGGCAAACCTTATAAGAGAGAAAAGAACTCATGAGATAAATACAGTGATAGAAACATCTTCTGAACAGGGTATGATAGATATGAACAGATACTTAGTGGAACTCGTAGCAAAAGGTGAAATTTCTCTCGAAAGTGCATATCAGTACTCATTTAATCCTAAGGCTCTAGAAAGAATGTTATAAATTTATGTTATTTAAATACGAAGCTATTACAAATATAGGAGAAAAAAAGTCAGGCTCGATAGATGCTTCTTCTAAGGATTCTGCTATTTCATCTCTACAACGCAGAGGACTTATTGTTTCTTCTATTAAAGAAGAGGGTGGTAATAATGGTATTTTACATTTGTCATTTTTTGATAAAAAAGTAAAAATGAAAGACATAGTTATTATGTCTAGGCAGATTTCAACTTTGTTCGAAGCTCAAGTATCTGCTCTGAAAGCTTTTAACTTGCTTGCTACAAACACTGAAAATCCTGCTTTAGTGAAAGTTTTAAATACTATATCTACTGATATAGAGGCTGGAGTTTCTATTTCTGAAGCACTATCTCGTCATCCCGACACTTTTTCTGTGTTTTATATAAATATGATAAGAGCTGGAGAAGAGTCAGGAAAGTTAACTCAAACATTTGCTTATTTGGCTGATTATTTGGATCGTCAATATCAATTAACTTCCAAGACAAAGAATGCACTTATCTATCCAGGTTTCGTTATAGGGGTTTTCCTTGTTGTTATGACTCTTATGTTTGTTTTCATAGTTCCTAGACTTGAATCTATTATTAGAGATTCAGGTCAAGAAATTCCTTTTTCTACAAAGTTAGTTTTTGGTATAAGTGATATGCTAACTAAATATGGTTTATTTGTTGTTCTTGGCTTAGTTGTTTTCGGGCTTTATATTTTTAGACTAACTAAAACTATTTCAGGTATGAAATATATAGATAGGGCAAAGATTTCAATTCCAGTTTTCAAAAGTATATATATAAAACTTTATCTTTCTAGAATATCTGATAATATGGATACGATGCTTTCATCAGGTATTACTATTATTCGTGCTATTGAGCTTACCTCTGTCGTTGTTGGTAATAGAATTTTTGAGGATTTACTAAAAGATGCAGCAGAAAAAGTTAAAAGTGGTAAGTCTCTCTCGGAAGCATTAGCTTCATATCCAGAGATACCTCCTATAATGTCTGGTATGGTTCACGTAGGAGAAGAGACGGGGTCGCTTGGTAGTATTTTAAAGACATTAGGTAAATTCTACGCTCGTGAGGTGAATGAGGCAGTAGATACTCTTGTGGGTCTTATTGAGCCTATGATGATAGTTGCACTTGGTCTCGGAGTTGGATTACTCTTAACATCTGTTTTGATGCCGATATATAATATTGCAGGAGGTGTAAATTAAATAACATAAAAGAAATATTAGAAAAGCTCCATAGTATAATGGAGCTTTTCTAATATTTATCCACATTATATAGATATTGTGCTTTTAATTTTTATATATGATATAATAAACATATTAAAAAGTAAGGTCGCGTCTTTTATATAAAAGACAAATTATTATAAGTTTAATTAATATTTTCCGCAAAAGCGGATCCGCATAAAAGCGGAAAATAAATTATGAAAAAAAATAAAGGTTTTACACTTATCGAACTTTTGGTTGTTATTGCAATTATAGGTATTTTAGCATCAGTTGTTTTGGCTTCTTTGAATACTGCTCGTAGTAAAGGAGCAGACGCTGCTATTAAGTCAAATATAAATAATGCTCGTGCTCAAGCTGAGCTTTATTATACAGATAATTCAAATAGTTATGCCGGTGTTTGTGCCGCAGCTAACACTGCTACTCCAGGAGGAATAGCTACAATGGTAACAGGAGCAACAGGTGCAGGAGGAACAAACGTTAAGTGTGGAGATAATGCTACTGGATGGGCTATGGAAGCTACTTTAAAATCAGATACAACAAAGTGGTGGTGTGTTGACTCATCAGGTTTGTCTGTTCAGAATACAGGCACAAAGATTACTGCAGGAGCATCTTCAGCTGACGTAACTTGTCTATAAAATAGATTTTACTTTTAATCTGTAAAAAACATCCTCATTAATTAATGAGGATGTTTTTTATTTTTTGTGATATAATAATTATATTAATAAAAGTATATTAATTTCTTTTGAATTACTATGGAAAAAAATAAAGGTTTTACACTTATCGAACTTTTGGTTGTTATTGCAATTATAGGTATTTTAGCATCAGTTGTTTTGGCTGCATTAAATAGTGCTAGAAGTAAAGGTAATGATGCTGCGGTTAAAACAGGTATGAATCAAGCTCGTATTCAGGCCGATTTATATTATAATAACAGTTTCAATTATACAAATGTATGTGCTACTGCTTCAGATGCCCTAACTCCAAAAGGTATAAATAGTATGGTTCTTAGTTCCGGTAAATCAAATGGTTATAATTTAGCTGTTACAGTTAACGGTACAGGAACATCTGCTGTAAGATGTAATGATACTTCTACTGGATGGGCGGCAGAAGTTCCATTAAGTACAGTTTCTGGATCTTTCTATTGTGTAGATTATACTAGGAAGGGTATTGTGACTACAACTTCTATAGGAGGTACTAATGCTTTTTGTCAATAATCTTTCTATTCTAAAAATAGAGATATCCATTTATGGATATCTCTATTTTTATTTAATTTTTATAATGTTATAATAGCTCTATGAATATCCTTATTTTTGTCTTTATATTTTTACTAGGAACAATTATTGGAAGTTTTTTGAATGTCGTCATTTATCGATTTAATACTGGCAGAACTATAGTAAAAGGCAGGTCTATCTGTATGACTTGTAATAGAACACTTCGTTGGTATGAACTTATACCGATACTTTCATATGTAATGCAATCAGGTAAATGTCTTCGATGCAAAGAAGTCATATCTCATCAGTATCCTATAGTTGAGTTTGTTACAGGATTAGTTTTTGTTTTAATTGCATATCATTTTCTTCCAGCTTTATATTTTGTACCACTATCATACTTATTCCTTGTAACTTATTTTGTTTTTATTTTTTCTATATTAATAGTTATTTCTGTTTATGATATTCGTCATAAGGTTATACCTGATAAATTAGTTTTAGTCTTTATCATTGCTTCATTCTTATCTATTTTTATAAATCATATGAGTGTAGGTCAATTATTTATACATCCAAATCTATCTTATATTTTAGCTGGTCCTATACTAGCTTCTCCTTTTGCTCTTTTGTGGCTTTTATCTAGAGGTAAATGGATGGGGTTAGGGGATGCAAAGTTAATGTTAGGTATAGGATGGATGCTAGGATTATCATTAGGTATAGCATCTATTATTTTGTCATTTTGGATTGGGGCAGTTATAAGTCTTTTGGTGATGTTTGCTTCTAAAAAGAAAATAAATATGAAGTCAGAAATACCATTTGCTCCTTTTTTGATAATTGGTGCCCTTATTGTTTTTTTGTTTAGTTTAGATATCTTTACATTATCTTCATTTTTCCATTTTTAATTTAATATTTTGATGATTATTAATAATTTAAAATTAAAAAGAAATCATTTAGATTCAACTTATAATAAAGGATTAACTTTAATTGAGTTGATTGTTGTTATATCTATCTTTCTTGTTATATCATCTACTGTTATTTTTAATTATGGAAGTTTTAGGTCAAGTGTTTCAATGCAAAATATTGCAGATGATATAGCAATGTCCATACGTAAAGCTCAAAGTTTTGCGATAGGAGCTCGTGCTGCAGTGGGAGGAGACTTTTCTGAAAGTTATGGAATGCATTTTTCTACTGATACTACTACGACAGACCCTCTAAATGCTTCTACTAAGTCTTTCCTAATGTTTTACACAAGTCCCTCAAATAAATATTATACTGTTACAGGGACAGGTGCCTGTGGAGGATCTACTACTTGTCTTGAAGCTTTTAGTATATCGACAGCGGATAAAATAAAAGAAATAGATGTAACAATAAATGGAACTGTTACAGTTGAACCTGCTGGGTCAACATTGGATATTATTTTTTCTCGTCCTGACCCTAGAGCCTATTTTTGTTATAGAGCTACTATGGCATCATCTTGTGTTAGTAATATTTCTAGTGTAAGTATTATTATCTCAAATGGTCAAGTATCTCCAAATGAAAAGACTAAAACTATATCAGTTCAAAATACAGGTCAAATAAGTATTCAATAATATGATTTTTTATATTAATTTTAAAAATAATAGGATTAATGGCAACCATAGAAGATCAAATAATCTTAGTGGTTTTACTTTAATAGAATTAATGGTTGCTACAACACTTTTTACTATTATTATGCTTATGGGGGTGGGCTCTCTTGTTGTTTCTTCTAATCTGGCTAAAACAGCCCAGAAATTAAGAACAGCGGTAGATAATGTAAATTTTGCTATGGAGAGTATAACTCGTGAGCTTAGAACAGGAACACATTATGAATGTGAGACAGATGTAGTTAATATGGCTTCTATTGGTTATTCTTTGGATTGTGCTACTTCTGGTGGGAATATTATTGCTTTTAATCCACAAGTAGGTTCAAGTTCAAGTAGAGTTGCTTATAAACTTACGGATGCCAGACCAGATGGTACTAGAGGTATAGAGCGATGTGAATATACTACATATAAAACATGTTCAGACATTGTTTCCACTAATGTAAATATAACAACTTTAAAATTTTATGTGAGAGGGTCTGATAATACAGCACCAAATATTAATGTTCAATCAAGTGTTAAAATTTTAGTAAAGGGAGTAGTTACTATAAAAGGTGTGGCCACTCCATTTATACTTCAATCAATGGCATCACAACGTTCAACAGAAAATTAATATGAAAAAATTATTTAAAATTTATAAAAAATATTGTGAATTTTTAGAAAAAAGTCAGAGGAATACTTCTGGGGGTTTTACAATAGTAGAAGCAATAGTAGCAATATTTATTTTGACAGTTTCTATTGCTTCTATGCTTAGCTTAACTGCTTCTTCTGCAACATCAGCTCGTTATGCAAACAATGCCATAACAGCTAATTTTCTTTTACAAGAAGGTATAGATTCTGTAAGAAATAGTCGAGACTCTATAGCTTTCCAACAGAAAGATACAGGAGGGGGCTGGATTCAATTTTTAACAAGATACGGTTATCCAAGTTTGTACTGTTTTTCATCTAGTGGTTGTTATTTAAAAATTGAATCATATGATCCTACTAATATGACTTATAATGATATAGGTAGTTGTAGTGGTACATGCCCATATCTAATTTATAATAGTGCTGATAATGCTACTATTTTTTATAGTGGGAACGGTACTGGTGTCACTAGTAATTTTAGAAGAACTATTAAGATGACTAAAGTGAGTGATGACGAAGTAAAAGTTATAGTTACTGTCGACTGGAAAAATGGTACTTCTACAAAGACACAAACATTAGAAGAAAGTCTTTTGAATTGGCAAAATTAAATGAAAAATAAAAAAACAATTAAAAATGAAGGATATGCAATACTTTTTACAATGGTAGTTGTAGCTATTATTGCTCTTATAACTATAGGTTTATCAAATGCTGCTTATAAGCAATTAATTCTTTCTGCTGTTTCTCAGGATTCAATGACTGCATTTTATCAGTCAGATATTGCTTCAGAATGCGCTATGTATTTAGATAATCAATATAATATGCTGCCTCCTACTAATCCTTGGGTATGTGGTGGTTATACTTTGGATTATCCAACTCCTATTGTGAATGGTTCAGTTACTACTTATAATTTGAATCCAATAGCCTTAGATAGTGTATCTAGTAATAAATGTTTTAGAATTATAGTGACCAAGACTGATACTGGATCTGCTATTACGACGAATATTGTAGCCAAGGGTTATAATGTTTGTAATACTAGTAGTATGCGAACAGTAGAACGTGCTGTTAAAATTGATTATTAAAATATGGATAATAATAAAATAAAAAACCGAATAATTAAACTTCGGGAAGAAATTTCTAGACTTCGCTTCCTTTATCATGTTGAAAATAGTCCTAATATAACGGATGATGTTTATGATTCTCTAACCCGTGAATTAAATAGTTTAGAAAGTAAGTATCCAGAATATGCGAACCCAAATAGCTCAATTTTTAGAGTAGCCGGTGAGCCTCTTTCAGAATTTAAGAAAGTTAAGCATGATATAAGAATGCTCTCTTTGAATGATGCTTTTTCAGAAAATGAAATTATTGATTGGGAGAATAGAGTTAAGAAAAACATTGATAGTGATAATTTTAATTATTTTTGTGAAGTTAAATTAGATGGTCTTTCTGCTTCTCTTCATTATAAAGATGGAATTTTTATAAAAGGAGCAACTAGGGGCGATGGCTTTGTGGGAGAAGATGTAACAGAAAATCTAAAGATGATAGAAACAATTCCTTTAAAGTTAAATACTGATATAAAAGGAGAGATTGAAATAAGAGGAGAAGTTGTTATGACAAAAAGTGCTTGGAAGAAATTAAATAAGAAACAGCAGGATTTAGGAAAAACTACTTTTGCAAACACTCGTAATTCTGCGGCAGGAAGCCTTCGTCAGCTTGATCCGAAGATCGCAAAAGAAAGAAACTTAGATTTTTATGCTTGGGATATCGCTCAGTATCCTTCTCATATATTAAGTCATTCAGGTAAACATAAAATTTTAAAAGAAATTGGTTTTCAAGTAGCTCCTTTTGATAAAAAAGCCAAAGATTTAAAAGAAGTTTTCTCTTTTATTAAAGAGGTAGGTTTTATCCGTGATAACTTCCCGTACGGTACAGATGGAATGGTGATATCTATAGACAACTTAGAGCTACAAGAAAGTCTAGGTTATGTAGGTAAAGCTCCTAGATATATGATAGCTTATAAATATCCTGCCGAAAGAGCTACAACCATAGTAAAAGATATTAGTGTAAATGTTGGACGTACTGGAGCCATTACACCTCTAGCTCATTTTAATCCGACACTTGTAGCTGGTTCTACTATTTCTAAAGCAACTTTGCATAATATGGACCAAATTGAGCGTTTGGATATAAGAGTAGGTGATACCGTTGTTATCCAAAAGGCTGGAGATGTTATTCCAGAGGTTGTAGAAGTTTTAACTAATATGCGTACCGGTAAAGAAAAGAAATTTAAAATGCCGGAATTTTGCCCAGTATGTGGATCTAATGTAGAGAAAATAGGAGCTGGAGTTCAAAAAAGCTCCTCTTCGCAAGGTCCTCGGACGAGGTGGACGGGAGCCGGTGCCAGACCAGTTGCTCAGAGGACTTCTTTGAACTCCAGATTAAATACAAAATCTGTTGCTTATTATTGTACCAATAAAAATTGTCCAGCAAGAAGTAGAAGAGGGATGCAACATTTTGTGAATATTTATGAAATTTATGAAATAGGTCCTAAAATTTTAGATAGATTAAAAGATGAGGGTCTGATAACTGATGCTGCAGATTTATTTACTCTTGAAGTATCTGACTTATCAGGGCTTGAACGTTTTGGAGTGAAATCTGCCGAAAATATCATATCATCTATATCTTCACATAAAAGAATTCCATTGTGGCGTTTCTTGTATGCTCTTGGAATTATTCATGTAGGAGAGCAAACAGCTCAAGACATCGCAAATTATTTTGGTTCATTAGAAAAAATTAAAAAAGCTAAAATAGAAGACATAGAAAAAATTCCAAATATTGGACCTGTGGTTACAAAAAGTATTTATGATTTTTTTCAGCACGAAGATAATCTAATTTTTATAGATAAATTATTTAATAATGGTATTAAAATTGATAACTCATCTGTTAAATCTGGTTTCAAATTAAAAGATAAAATTTTTGTATTAACAGGGACCTTACCTTCTTTATCAAGAGATGATGTAAAAAAGATGATAATTAAAGAAGGGGGAAGGGTTGCAGGTTCTGTTTCATCTAAAACAAACTATGTTGTAGTTGGTAGTGAGCCAGGAAGTAAATATGACGATGCATTGTCTTTGGGTATTAAAATATTAGACGAAAAAGACTTTTTGAAATTGTTTTAAAAAGTCTTTATTAAAATAATCCTTAATTTAGGGATTATTTTAAAAATCATAGAAATATGTTATTCTTTTCATATGGAAATAGAAGATATTAAGAAATTAGCCGTTATGGCTCGCATTGATATGGATGAGGATGAAATGAAAGAAATCGCCAAGAGTTTTGGATCGATTCTTTCTTATGTTGGACAAGTCCAAGAAGTTTCTAATTTAAGCGGAGATGAAGTTGCTACAGATAATATTGAAAATCATAAATTACATAATATTATGCGTGAAGATATAGCAACAAATACAAGAGGAGAATATACAGAAAAGATAATGGCTGAAGTTCCAGATACAGAAAGTGGATTTATAAAAGTAAAACAAATATTATGATTGATTTAAGAAATCTTACAATTAAAAAGGCTCATGATCATCTTACAAAAGGGGATTTTACAGTTAGTGATTTGATTGATGCTTACCTGAGTGTTATTAATGAGAAAAATAAAGATATAAATGCATATATTGAAATTTATAATGATATAGATGATCAAGTTAAGATAGCTGAACAAATGTTTGCAAATGGTACAGCTACATTAATGACAGGGATTCCTATTGCTCTTAAGGACAATATGTTATTTGAGGGCCATATAGCTTCTGCCTCATCTCATATGTTAGAAAATTATAAAGCTACTTATGATTCTTCTATTGTAAAACAATTAAAGAATCAAGGAGTTGTTTTCTTAGGAAGAACAAACATGGATGAATTTGCTATGGGCTCTTCTACTGAAACAAGTGCATATGGAAATACAAAAAATCCAATAGATACTAGTCGAGTTCCTGGAGGGTCTTCAGGAGGCTCAGTTGCAGCATTAGCTATGGATGGAGCTTTAGTAGCCCTAGGAAGTGATACAGGAGGTTCTATTCGTCAGCCAGCCGCCTTTTGTGGTTTGGTAGGATTAAAGCCTACTTATGGAGCAGTTTCTCGATATGGAATTATATCTATGGGAAGTTCTCTTGATCAAGTCGGTTCTTTTGGTAAAAACACAGAAGACACGGAAATACTTTTTAATGCTATAAATGATTATGATGATAAGGATAGTACTTCAGTAAAAAAAGAAGAAAGAATTCTACCCAAGCCACTTAAAAAGAAAATTGGTGTACCTAGATCTTTCTTAACAGGTGATGGAGTAGAGAGTGATATAATTAAGAATTTTGAAGAAAATTGTAAGAGATTAGAAAAAGCAGGTTATGAAATAGTTGATATTTCTCTCCCTCTTATAAAATATTCTCTTGCTGTTTACTATATTATCTCTCCTGCGGAAGTTTCTAGTAACTTGGCTCGTTATGATGGTATACGTTATGGTCTACATGTAGAAGCTGATAAACTTTTTGATGTTTATACAAAGAGTCGAGGTAAAGGTTTCGGAAGAGAAGTTCGACGTCGTATACTACTTGGAACTTATATTCTTTCTCATGGTTATTATGATGCTTACTATAATAAAGCTATTAAAGTTCGTAATGCTATAAAGCAAGAATTTGAAAAAGCATTTTTAGAAGTGGATGCTATTATTACACCTACTTCTCCTTTTATGCCATTTAAATTTGGTGAAAAATTAGAAGATCCTGTAGGTATGTATTTGTCTGATTTATTTTCAGTTCCAGCTAATATCGCAGGAATTCCAGCTATGTCTTTACCTTCTGGTAAAAATGATATAGGTCTGCCTTTTAGTTTACACATTATGGCACCTTTATTTCGTGAAGATATTCTATTCACAATTGGGAAAGATTTTGAAAAACAGGTATAATAAACTTGTATGCAACCAACAAACTCTATACAATCTGTAACTGCTCAACCTCTATTTGATCCTACTTATTTGAATATGGAATATGTTTTTAATAAGGCTGCTTCTTCTATTGATCCTTTCGTAGCCACAATAACAAATCCAAGAACATGGGAGAATATTGGTATTATTTCAGTATGCATTTCTATATTAGCATTATTCATAATTATCTTTTCTCTTGTTCGAATGTATGAAATACAAGTTTTTGATAAAATGGAAATTGAACATGAAATCAATCATGCTTTAGCTAAAGATAAAGAACTAGAAAGAACTTCTAATCCACGTTGGAAATATATTCTTACACTAATTGAAAGTCCAAATGAATCTGATTGGAGGATTGCTGTACTAGAAGCTGATAGTCTTCTTGAAGAAACTTTTAAAGAGCGCGGTATAGTAGGAGATACAATGGCGGAACTTTTAGAAGAAGCCACCTCGAATGGCTATCGTAGTATACAAGACGCTTGGGATGCACATATTATTCGAAATAAGATTGCTCACGAAGGTACAGATTTCCCTATGAGTCAGGTAGAAGGGCGTCGAGTGATTAAACTTTATCAGAATATTTTTGAAGACTTAGATGTAATATAAAACCCCAACACAACAGTGCTGGGGTTTTTAAAATGTTCTAAAATGGATTTTAGATTAAAGTAAGTTAGCAGCAAGTTCTGCTAATTCAGAACGTTCGCCTTTTACTAAGTTTATTTGTGAGTAAACACTCTGACCTCTCATAGACGAGATGACGTGACTCAATCCGTTAGATGATAAATCAATAAAAGGAGTATCTATCTGCATGACATCTCCGATTAATATTATCTTAGTTCCTACTCCTGCTCTGGTAAGAATAGTTTTAACTTCTTGATGTGTCAGGTTTTGTGCTTCATCGATAATAAAGAAAGTATTAGGGATACTTCTACCCCTTATGAAAGTTAAAGCTTCAAGCTTTAACTCTCCACTTTTTTCATAATCTTCAATGATCTTTTTGTTACCCTTGATACTTTTAAGTAAAGATATATTATCTTGCAGTCCTTGCATATAGGGAGATAATTTATCATTTATACCCCCAGGAAGAAAACCAATATCTTTATTTGAAAGCCCCATAGCTTCTCTCGTAAAGTATATTTGCTCGTATTGGTTATTTTTCATTAAATGCAAACCTGCAGCAATAGCTAAAAGAGTTTTTCCTGTTCCAGCTTTACCAGTCATTGTTACTAATGAAATCTTTGGATCAAGTAGTGCATGAAGGGCAAATGACTGTTCGGAATTTCTAGCTTTAATTCCAAAAGGGCGTAGGTCATCTTTGATTAAAGTAAAAACATCATTCTTAAAGCAAGATAAGGCTGTTCTTTTGGAAGCATTTAATATCATAAATTCATTCTGAAAGAATGCTTCTCTGGCTTTGAATTCAATATGTTTTTTCGTGTATAGCTCTGTAATTTCCTCTTCCTCTATTTCGAATTTTCTTATTTCTCCGAATAAGGATGGTACATCAAGAACTTTATCATTTTGATAATCTTCCGCCATTAATCCAAGAGCCCCTGCTTTTAATCGTAGATTCACATCTTTTGATACTAAGATCACTTCAGTGTTTGATTCCTTAACTTTTTTGGAATGATTCAAGCAGTATGCAGCGTTTAATATCAAATGATCCATAGTTTGTTCTGGAAAAATTTTCTTAACTTCGCTGTGGTAAGGATGTCCAACAATAATTCTAAGTTTACCAAGATTCTCCCCGAGAGAAGCACCTCCATCATAAATTTGCTTACTAGGTAAAGATTCTATCTCACGTAAGACATCTCTGGCACAATAATTAATTGGCTCCTTTCCTTTTTTGAAGTTATCCAATTCAATTATAACTTGAATTGGAATTCCTATGTCATTTTTCCCAAACCTTCGGACAGATCCGTGGTCGTGAAGAAAGACATTTGTGTCTATTAGAAATAACTGTTTCTTTTCCATTTTTCAAAGAATTTAAAGTTAATACTAGAACTGTTTATTTAAACTTAAATTACTATTAATCTAGCTTTAAGTCAAATAAGCAAAAAGAGGCATAAGCCTCTTTTTATTTGCGCGATTTAGTGGACGAAGTGGGAACTAGGGTAAGGGAACATAACGGTTATATTTATATACCAAATCTAAAGGAAAAATCAGAAAAACTAGTCATATTGACATAATGTGTTATATTATGCTATAATATAAACCAAGAACGATGTTGTTCTTATTAAAAAAGGAGGTAATTATGAGTAAGCCATCTATTGGTCAGTCTCACACGGTTATCCAAATCCTTGCAACCAATGTTAATTGGGATGTCTTGGAACACACAATTTTACAAAAGATTGTAGATGACCCTACGGAAGCAGGTAAACAATTTACTGCATTCCTTAAAAATGGTGGAAAAGTTATAGTTGATAGCCCAAGGGTAATCAGCATTGACCGCTCTATCCTGTTTGATCCCAAAACCTTTATTGGTGACGGATGGTCTATTGAAGAACAAGACGAAAGAGCAATTGCTCTCACCGAAATTGACCTAACTGAGGTTATGTTTGACTCAACCTTGGAAAAAGGAGAGAAAATCATTAAAGGTGAAGACAAACTCAAACGTCTCAAAGAAAAAACAAATCGTATTCGTTTGGATGCTGGTATTTTCAAAACACTTTGGGAAAACCAAATCCTCATTCCTGAAAAATGGAAAGAAAAAACAAACGGGAATACAACTTTTATTTTCTTTGATGGAACTGTTCTTCGGGACTCTGGCGGTCGCCGTTACGTCCTGTACTTGTGCTGGGACGGTGGTGAGTGGGACTGGAACTACTATTGGCTTGGGCGTGATTGGTTCGCTGATGGCCCGTCTGCTGTTCTCGCAAGTAGCACTCTGGTTTCTGAAACTTTGGTTTCTTAGACCCTTTGTCCTTTGTGCATTTCGCGAAAAAAAATTGGAGGTACTTTATCCTCCGCCCCTGTATTTTTATACAGGGGTTATTTTTTTGTGTTAAACTAAATACGGTAGTAGGTGAATATGCGGACGATTACGATTTTCCGCTACCGAAACCAGTATCCATACATTCAGAATACTTGAGATTAAGGTTTCAAGTAGAGTGATGTATGCAGAAACTTCAAAAAAATGAAGATACTTGGTATAGAGTATTGAGTGATTATTATCACGAGTAATATACAACCTTGAGAGTATTCAAGAGGTGGTGGAATAGATGATACTCTATATGTTTCTTCGGAACTCTAACGGTAACCGTTACGTCCTGTACTTGTACTGGAACGATGGTAAGTGGAACTGGAACTACAATTGGCTTGAGAATGATTGGAACGCTAATAACCCGTCTGCTGTTCTCGCAAATCTTTTCATTTCTCTCCTTTCTATGTGATGGGAGAGTTTTGTTTTGTAAGCTGTCCATTCCAACCACCAAGCATTCTTCCTACCTCATCTAAGGGGACAGAAAGTGCAATGTACTTTTTATTATCAATAGATTTTGTCTCCCATAAAATCATCAGTAAGATTTTCAAAGTATCAACCTTTCTGATTGATAATCTTACGTAAGGTTGTTTTTCTCCTTTAGTAAGAAATCCAGCCAAAGAGATGGCTTCCAT
This sequence comes from uncultured bacterium, assembly GCA_903929735.1. Lineage (GTDB taxonomy): Bacteria > Patescibacteriota > Minisyncoccia > Phycocordibacterales > UBA9973 > UBA8515. The sequence goes on along the minus strand of CAIYVW010000037.1, from coordinate 20,670 downwards.
TATTTCTACAAACAAGCTATCTATTTTTATTCCAAGAGAATAACGATGTTCTTTGGGTAAAATCTGATAATAGCTATACCATAGAAGATACACAGTTTTTAGTTTATGTAGTACTGGCAAAAGTGTTGGAGTTTGAACACTATTTTTAATATGATTCGTATTCAATTTATTCATACATATAAACATATCATTTCTCTTAATAATCTTCTATTTGCTTGGAAAGAGTTTTCAATAGACAAAAAATTAAGGAAGGATGTTTTAGATTTTGAACGAAACTTAATGGATAATATAATAGACCTACACAATGAACTCTTAAATAAAACATATAAGCATTCTGATTATTACGCCTTCAACATTTCTGACCCAAAGCCACGAAGTATACATAAAGCAAAAGTACGAGACAGATTACTTCACCACGCTATCTATCGTGTACTCTATCCATTTTTTGATAGGACTTTTACTTCTGACTCATATTCTTGTAGAAAAAATAAAGGAACACATAAGGCGATACAAAGATTTAGGACTTTCTCTAACAAAGTATCAAAGAATAATACAAGGACAGTGTGGGTTTTGAAGGGTGATATAAGAAAGTTTTTTGCTTCCATTGACCAGAATATCCTTATTGAAATTATTAAAAAATATATTAGAGATGACGACGTTACCTCACTTTTGTCAGAAATAATTAAAAGTTTTCATTCAACCAAAGAAGATGTCGGATTACCTCTTGGTAATCTCACCTCACAATTGCTTGTAAACATCTATATGAATGAGTTTGATCAATTTATTAAACACAAACTAAAAATAAAATACTATATTCGTTACGCAGACGATTTTATTGTTATGTCTGAAAACAAAGAATGGATTGAAAAAAACATACTTCCTCAAATATCTAATTTTCTTAAAGAACAGCTTAAGTTATCACTTCACCATAACAAAGTATCTATAAACACACTGGTTTCTGGAATTGATTTTCTTGGATGGGTACATTTTCCAAATCATCGTGTAATTAGAACAGTAACTAAACGTAGAATGTGGAAACGTATTAAACTAAAAGAGGGCAAGATAGATACAGTTCAGTCATACTTAGGACTTTTAAGTCACGGTAATGCAAGAAAGATAACTAACGAAATATCAACAAAATATATGAATAAAAAATAATTCTTTATAATCAATTCAAAAAATCTTCTAAATCTTTCCATCCCTTAAGAGCAGTAGTATACTCGTATTTAGCACTATCGTTGATTTTCCAGCCATTTGAGCCATCTTGGACAGCGATACCTCCATAATAACCTTTCTTGCTTTTTATCCACGCTTGGAGCGCTTCAGCACGTTCTTTTGCCCCCTTTGCTGTATCACCACCTTTTGTATCTATTATGTAAACACCTTTTTCATTTCTTATAACCCAGTCAGGATAAAACAAACTTTCTTTGTTGGTTGTTGGATCATAATATGGAATAGAGAAAAACTCACTACCCAAATCACCATTTTTATACCACCAGAGAACACTATCATTTTCTTCTAATGATTTAATAAAGTTTGTCTCATTTTTCTTGCCTGTATAATCTTTTTCTATAAAGAATGGTTGCATTGCACTTTTCTTTACTTTCATTTCTTCATATTGGTCAGTATAGAAAAGGGATGGTCTTGGTATTTCAATTTGCTCAGTTCGTTTGGATCTTTGAGATTTATGATTTATTTCTTGCTCACGAATTGGTCTGTATGTAGATAATGCTTTACCAATTACGCTACTCAAAACACTGTTCACTTTTAAGAAATCATTTACAATAATGTGATAGATTTGTAATCGCTGTTCTTTAAGGAGACCAAGAAGCCACACATTTAAGGCGGTTTTTAATTTACCCCAAGAACGCTCTGGAGCAAACTTTTTATCCTCATCAATTTGTTTAGATATGATATTAAAACAGAAAAGATTATATAATCTCTCTAAATCATGCTGTGACATTTCTTGCTCATAACTACTTCCCTCAGAAAGAAGTTCCTGCTTGAAATTATCATAGTCATCAATCTCAACATCAACAATAAGGCCATTTGTAACTTTTTTGTCTAAAGAAAGTTTTTTATCATTGAACTTTTTTATAACATTTGCTTTTGTATCTTTTTCTAAAATACCAAAATAATTATTTGCTACCTTTTTGAAAGTTTCTTGGAAGCTATCACCTAAATCGTTATAGTCAGTACGGCTCATAAACACTGAGTCAAGAACAATTGGTTCTACAGCCGTTTTCCTGTAACTTCCATTTATTGCTGGTCTATTTTGGTCAGCAGATTTTGCATAACCAACAAGTACTTCATTTCGTTTATAGTTTGTGTATAAATAACCGAGATTAAGTTCTGGTACTGAAAAATGTACTCCAAGTGGCATACGTAAAATACGACCTGATGTTTGGATAGCAAATGTAGGATTTTTAATCTCACGGAACATCACCAAGATACTTGCTCGTGGACAATCCCATCCTGTAGCTACTGCTTGTTTGAAAAGTAAAAATGATACTGGTGAATTACTTGCTTCTACGTCTGCAAGATTTACCTTATCGTCTGAAAGCCAGACGGCTATTTCGTGAGTGAGTATTCCTTTTGACTTAAGAAAGTTTATAACCAAATCTTGCTTGGTCATATTAGCAGTATCTTTTCTTGCTTTATCGTCATTTGGAAGTTGTATTAAAACAAGTGGGTTAATATCAATCTTAAGTTTTTTATAGTATTCAACAAGCTCGTTTCTTTTCTCAAAAGCTAAAGTAAGAAGAACATCATCCTGATCCATATTTTTATATTCTTTATTTTCTAAATCTTCAGCTGTTTGAAATACAATTTTTTCTTTTATTAAACCCTCTCGTACAACATCCTTACGGTCAACATCTACAGTAATACCTTTTGTTTGAGGGGTAGCTGAAACACCAATTATAATTCTTGGCTTAATAACATTCTTAATTAAATCACTAGCAAGAACTGTATCGGAAGCAATATGCTCTTCATCAATAATCAATACAACATCACGTTTAAGTATATGTGTATTTTCTAGATACATATCAAAGGTGGTATTTGACTCACCCTCAGTGCGAAGTTTACGATTATCTTTTGATTTTGATACAAGTTTCTGCCAGTTTATAAAGAAAACCCCGTTCTTAGGAATAACACCATCTCGTAGATTGTTCAGATCAATAAGTGGATTTTCGCTAGCTCCTCCGTAATACGTAAAAAGTTTATCTTTTGATTGCATTGCGAGAGAGTCAGAGTTTGTAATCCAAATAAAACCGACATCTGCACTTGCAAATCGTGGGTCAGAAACAATATCTCTCAAGAATTGAGCCATCATTATTGTTTTTCCCGAACCAGTTGGAGATTTGAAAGTTAAATTAACATTTGTATCACCAAGTTTCCATAAAGTTAAAAACTTGTCTTTAAGCTGAGATATTGCTGTTTCTTGAAATGGTTTAAGTATAAGCATAAATTATAAACGATTTATTTCTTTATAAACTTCCAGTATAGGTTCAGGAATGTCCTCGACACGAACTAGGCCTGAACTATATTCATTTTTGTATTCATTTTTACCCCAACCGAAAATATAAAGAGTTACGGAAGTTTTATCATTCTCAAATTTAGAAATAAGTTTTTTTATCAGTTCTTTAATTTTCTCTTTATCTTCTTTGAAATAAATAGCAGTGATATTATTATTTCCTTCAAAAATCTGCCACCATTCATTTTTTTCTATTTCATTTAAGGTATCTTCTCTTACTGCTATCATTTCACCAGCTTGATAAGTAACCTTAATTTTTTCTTCATCTGAAATCTTGTGTATTTTTTCTATGTTCACTAAATCGGTTTTGTAATATGATAAATTACCACCAAGACCTTCAATTTTTTCACCTTTCTTATTTTTATATCCTTTTATAACTCTTTTAATACGTTCATAAGTAACTTCTTCACATATATTATTTTCATTATTTGTACAAAGAATAAACTTACGATTACCACCATCTTGCTTATTCAGTTCTAGGACAGCGTGACCTGTAGTTCCTGAACCAGCAAAAAAATCTAAAACTGTTGCAGTTTTATTATTCCCAACAGTAGCTGATACACACTCTAGAACATTATAAATTGATTTGGGAAAAGGAAAGTTTGTATCAATAATAGAATTAACTAATTTTGAGCCATATTCATTAGCATCATATTTAGAATTGATCCACACTGTTCTATAGGGGGAAGCATCTTTTTGCCTATAGATTTCGTATCTATCTTTTCTGTTCTTGAAAATTAACTGGTCTTTAATTTCTTCTATACTATTTCTAGAAAAAGACCACTTTCTTTCAATACCGTTTATATCTATTGGCCATACGTAAATCTGCCCATTCTTTCTATGTTCAGTTTGTTGCTTTGGGTGATAATTCACATCAGCAACATCACCAAAACCAACAATCTTTTTATCTTCTATAATAATTGGGAAAAACATTGTCTTTGAGGTTGATCTTGGCGAGTTACTACCGTCAACTCTAAAGTTTCTTTCAAGTGTCTCTTCTCTTTCAGCATCTAGAATATATTTTCCTCCATCATTTGGATAGGCAAAATAGATATACTCGTGATTATACGAAAAGTTTTTACCCTGAACACCTCTAGGATTATGAACTACTGTAACGCAGTCAATCGTGTAATTCGTAAAAATCTGATGTATAAGTAATCCAAGATTGGCGTGTTCGTTTTCATCAATAGCACAGACAAGAACACCTTTGTCTTTTAGTACATTCTTTGCTAAGAGCAATCTTCTATTCATATAAGATACCCATTTACTATGTCTCCAATCATCATCTCCATCAACATAATCATTGTTGTACCTCCAGTTTTTAGCTCCTGTGTTATAAGGTGGATCAATATATACAAGGTCAACACTTTTCCTGTGAGTATAGTTCAAAACAGAAAGAGAGTGATAATTGTCACCCTCAATCAAAAGATTGTTTGGTGTTAAATTATCAGAAACAATTTTTCTATTCTTAACTTCTCTTAAAATAGGGATATTGGCTTTGCATTGCAAAACAACCTCTTCTGGTTTATCTTCCCAAATAAGTCCATATTTTCTATCCTTAAGTTTTTTAATTTCTAACTCAAGTTCTGAAATACGAGCAAGAAGCTCTTTTTCGTGTAATTGTAATTTATTTTGTTGAGACATAGTGCGCTAATACAGATGTCTTCCACTGAAACGCAAAATAGGCACTCCAGTGGGTGCGCACAAGTCAGTAGCCAAAAGGTTACCAATCCTGTATCCCACATAGAGTGCCTATGCTGAACACGATTGGTAACCAAGGTAAATAAACCTTGATTGAAAACTGACTTATGCGCACATCCAGTATAACAAAAAATGCTTAATCTTCATAGTAAAATATGGTAAAATCAAATTGTTTAAGGATAAATTACAATTACTATGAGCCAAATTAAAGGAACCGACAAAGCAATACTGGAAAAACTGTTTGGGATGCAAGGTGGATATGTCCTTGATTTTAGTGACCGAACAATGGAGCAGTTCTTTCAAGATGAGTTCAAGATAAACATCTATGACACAAAGTATGATTTTGATTTTTCCAGTAGATCAAAGGCAAATAGATTACGTGGAATATGGAAAGCTGAAGAGGATGCACTAGTGGGTGTAATAATAACAAATCTAACTAAATATATTGAGGACAGCGCAATTTTACACGAAAAAGAAATAACAGCTTCAGAAAAAGAACTTATTAAAAAAGCAAATGAAATAGGTTCAAAATTATTATTCTTGAGTGGTTTTGATTTTAACCAACAATCAGGTATCGACAAATTAAAAACAAAAGCTGAACTTATAAAAAACTTCAATCTGTCTAAAATAGACGATTTATCGGTTAATGAAAAAATATACTTAGTAAAAGTTTATTATTCTTACTATGAAGCAATACTGGTAGCGTATTATGGTTCGGGTATTTACTTTCCCACTTCTGGAATAGACGAATTAAATGATTATTTCAAAATACTTAGAAATAAGTTAATAAAAATTGTTAATTCCGACGATACATTTTTGGAAATTAAGAACAACAAGGCATATCAGACACTTATTGAACCAATAACCAGTTTGTATATCTGTCCTGAGTTTTTTGATGGTGTTTGGGAAGATTTTATTGTGCCACAAATCATCGAATTAAGAGAAGAAATAGCAGATAAAGATTTATTTGAAAATAATTCAGAAATACATAAAACAGATGTGGCAAATGCTTTCTTTCTTGAAGCAATCTCTGGTGAAATAGAGAAACTAAATAAACTTCAGATACAAAGAACTAATAACTTTTACAAAAAGGAAGCACCAAAATACAAGGAAGATTTTAATCATATTTTTGGGGAAGACAAAGAGCAAACAATTAAGCACGAGCATACCCATCGTTTTGAAAATAACATCCAAGAGAAAGACATCAATATAAATATAAAGAATGTTGAAGAAAACATCATTAAAAAAAGCAGTGGAAAAAAGGTCACTCTACAACAGTTTCCTAGAACGGAATGGGTAAAAGTTTCAATAACATTCCTCGATGAAACCAATATACTTTTATCAGACAGCAAAAGCACAAAACCGTCTTCTTTTGAGGGGATGGGGTGTGAAGATGGTAGAAATGGGAAAGCTGATGAAAATTGGGCTTTTCTATTAAAACTAGCTAGGGGTAATGGTCAGACGCTTCCTGTCACAAAAAAAGAACGCGAAAGTAAGAAGAAACAAAAACAAAAAATCACGGACATTTTACGTAAGATATTTCAAAACGAAACAGACCCATTTGAAACAGACATAGGCGGTGTATATAAAGCAAAGTTCAACATAAGGTACAATGCTGACAAAAAAGAAAAACCACAAAATAGGTATTCTGACTCTGAAGAAGTATTTTCTGAAATGACAGCACCTGTGGAAGAAGATATAGACGGTGATTTTTCACAATAATATAAAGTAGAGCAAAGCATAGAGGCCACAACATATTTCTGTTGTGGTTTTTTACTTCTGTGATTTTTCGTCCCCTGTAAATGAGAGCACGAAACTCTCATATTACTATTAAAATAGAAAATCACTATGAGTAAAAAGATTTCTATAGGCGACCCATCATCTGTGTTCACCACTTATGATTTGGGTTGCAGTACCGCACTTCTGTGTGCGGATTATGAGCTTTTAACGGTCGAGAAAAACGATCCAAGAAAAGCTCTTTTTGTATTCCGAAAGCAAAGAGGAATAGAAGAAACAGCGAACAAATACTTTGCAGATAAGTTAGAAGTAAAAGCTAGGTCGTACTTCGATCACTTAAAAGCTCTTAAAAATAAGTTGTATAGCAGATAGCTCTATGAACCTTTCAGATGAAAAAGTCATAGAGTTTCAAAATCTCTACAAAGAGCATTTTGGAGAAGAAATCAGCAAGAAAGATGCGTATGAACAAGGCATCAAACTTTTGCGTTTGATTTCTGTACTTTATCGTCCGAATAAAAATGCACAGCATACTGAACTTTTGAAAAATCAAAAGTAAATGTTGTGCAGGGTTCCTTGAAATCCACCGACAACATAAAAATTACTATGGACACAGTTATTATAAAAATATACAGCCCACGTACTTTTAAGATTTCAAACTTTTCTTTGTTTTTACCAGAAATAACAAGACGAACTTATGAAGAGTTGTCTCAAACAGAACGTACCTCTAGACACCCTTATCTTAAAAGATTTGTATTAAGACCCAAGTTTCAAGAAGAGTACTTGCCACGGGTTGAACTTTTTGAAACATTAACAAAAGACAGGAAAGACATACAACATATTCTTAAAATTGAACTATCTATTCCAAAATTACTTTATTGGAATAGTGTTCAAGAAGTAAGCAATACAGATCAACAAAGAGTATTCTCTGCTCTTAGGTCGGCATTACAAAGTGTAGGAATAACAATAGAAACAGAAGTTATCTCAAAAGCCCAAGTTGTAGCCGTACACGCTTGTAAAAACATATTACTTCCCAAAAATATCAAAATGAGGGAAATAATAAACGAACTTGGCAAAATAGATATTAGCAAGGTATTTGATATATCAGACAAACAAAACAAGAAAGGTTCACGAGTTCTAAATATATATGCAGGAACAACAGATTGGTCTATCTATGACAAAGTTTCTGACTCGCTTAGACCAAAAAATAAACGTACCGACAAAGAGCATATTGATTATGAAAGACAATTTATTATTTCTCATAATCTTGAAAATAAAGAGATATTCAGATACGAATACCGTATAAAGAAAAACCAAACGGCAAGAAAATATATAAACCCACTTCTAGGAAGAGAATATGAGACACAACTTCTTTTTAAGGATTTGTTTACTCCTAATTTAATGAAGTCGCTTGTTATCAATTCTTGGCACACTATTATCAATAGACCAGAAAACCAACTGTCTCTTTTTGCTATCACTGACAAATTAACACTTCTTTTGCACATACTAGCTGAAGCACAAAAATTAGATGAGAAATCTCATACCTTGAATAAAGCTCTTATCTCTTATGGTCTGGCTATTGCAATAAAAGATCACGGAGCAAAAGAAGTACGAGGAGCAATCTTTGATATATGGGATACAAATCACCCAGAAAGATTAAATAAAAAGATTGAATTAGCATCAGAACTTATACAAGGATTGCCTTACTCAAATTGCATATCTTTCGTAAACAATGCACTTGAAAACTTTGAGTTTATAAACTTAACTTCTTTGGAAAAAGGTATATAATGTAAGTGTTGACCCATATACGATTTTTGCCAGAGGCATTTTATATGTCTTACTGTCCATAAAAGGGCGGTTCTGCCAGTAAAACTGCCTCTTGGTAAGTATATTGGGTCAACCAGAACCGTCCTTTTATGGTATATGACAAAACAAACATCAAAAATTAAATACTTTGAATATGCACGTAAATCTTCTGAAGGAGAAGATAGACAAGTGCAATCAATAGACAGACAACACGAAGAAAATAGAAAAACTATCACAAGATATGATTTAGAAGTTATTGATAGTTTCTCTGAGAGTCGGTCTGCCAAACTACCAAATAATAGACCCGCATTTAGTGAGATGATCCGTAGAATAGAAAAGGGTGAAGCAAATGGAATTATTTGTTGGCATCTAAATCGTCTCTCCCGTAATCCTCTTGAGAGTGGAATATTACAACAATTACTTGCTGACGGAAAAGTACAGTCAATACAGACCAAGGAAAAAGAATACTTACCGTCTGACAATGCAATTATCATCAGTGTAGAGAGTGGAATGTCTAGTCAGTTTAGTAAAGATTTAGCGAAAGCAGTAAAGAGTGGAATTGATAAAAAAATTATTAAGGGATTAGCTCCAGTATTGGCTCCTCTCGGATACTTAAATACTAAACACGAAGTTCGTGGTGAAAATTACATAATCAAAGACCCTGAACGATTTGAACTTATTAAGAAAGCGTGGAATATGATGCTAACTGGAGAATATACAATTCCTAAGCTCTTAAAAATAATGAGTGATGATTGGGGTATGAGAACACGAACGACACGGCATCGTGGAGGTGGAAAAATAAATAAAAGTACTATGTATAATATCTTAACAAATATATTTTATACTGGTCTTTTTATTTACAATGGAGAAGTTGGAAATGGTAAACACGAACCAATGATTACAATGGATGAGTTTGATATGGTTCAAAAATTATTAGGGAGATATGGAAAACCTAGAGCTAAGAGTCATATATTCACATACACTGGCACAATGATATGTGGCGAATGTGGAAGTTCTGTTACAGCTTGTACAAAAACTAAATTGATAAAAACTAAAAACGAATTAAAAGATTACACATTTTATTATTGTTCACACCGAAAGAAAGGAACAGAAAATTGTTCCCAAAGAGCTTTTATTCCATTGAAAAATATGGAAGATATGATAAAGGAAGAAATAGACAAATATACGATTTCTGAAAAGTTTAGAGATTGGGCATTAAGAATACTTGCAGAAGAACACTCAGATGAAGTCCGAGAAAGGGAGCTAATTTATAAAACACAATTAGGCGATATTGAGGTATCTCAAAGAGAGCTAGATAACTTAATAACAATGCGTATGCGTGATCTAATAAATGATGAGCAGTATGCTTCAAGAAAAAATGAACTGATTGAAAAAATTGCAATCTTAAAGCAGAAAATCAATGAAACTGAAAGCCGAGCATTGAACTGGTTACAATACACCGAACAAGTATTCAACTTTGCACAAGTAGCAAAAATCAAGTTTGAAGACCCTGAAACTACAATAGAAGATAAGAAAAGTATATTTACTGCACTTGGTTGGAACTATATAGTAAAAGACCAAAAACTCTTTATTTTACCAAACGATTGGCTAGAACCAATAGAGAAAAAGCGAAAAGCTGTAGAAAGTGAAATAAATCGGTTGGAACTGGAAAAAACCTTTGCTACAAAAGAACAAAACACCCGTTTAGGGGTGCTTTGTCCAATACTGCGCAGTCGAAGGGATTTGAACCCTCAACCTCCCACGTGACAGGCGGGTGCTCTAACCAATTGAGCTACGACTGCAAATTACTTTATCAAGATAACATAAAATAGAAAAAAATTCTACTCTATTGTGTCGATGACAGGAGTTGCACCTGTGACCTGGCGCTTATGAAACGCCCGCTCTCACTAACTGAGCTACATCGACATTTTAAGCACTTGAGACATATTGGGCATGTCACGTGCCTATTGTTGCGGGACTTGGAATCGAACCAAGATCTTAAGGTTATGAGCCTTACGAGATACCATTTCTCTATCCCGCTATATATAAAAGCTATTACTGATTTCTTTAATCTCGCAACCTTAAGGTTATGAGTCTATCTTTCTTTATGATATATCTTTTTTATATCACTATAATTTCCAATACCCGATTATAATAACCCGAAATCATAAAATTTGCAAACTTTGAAAAAGATATATTTTATAGTATTCTTAATAAATTGAATTTATATGTTAGCCGTCATAGCTTAGTGGCAAAGCACTCCCTTGGTAAGGGAGAGAGCGTGAGTCCGATTCTCACTGACGGCTCAAGATTTATAAAGAAATTTCTATTCTTGTTTTTGAATTTATTTTATTTAACAGGAAATATATATCTTCTTTTCTTAAAGCAAGACATCCCTTCGTATACTCCATATTCTCTTTTGTTACATGTATAAATATTGCACTACCTTTATTTTGTATTATTGGGTCGTCGTTGTATCCTAGTATGATTATAATGTCATACATTTCATCATCTCTCCATAAATTTTCATAATTTCCATCAAAAGGTAAATTTACAAAAGTATTATATTCTTTTTTATTTATATCATCACACCAAGCATCTATTGGTGATAGTGGTATGTATTCTATATCTCCAACTAATTCTCCTAGGCGATCTTTTCTGTAATATACTTTTCTAATAGGGAAGTTTCCAGTTGGAGTTTTCCAATCTCCTTCTATTTTATTTTCAGTAGTTCCATCTCTTCCAAAAACACAAAAAAAAGAGACACTATCAATAGACAGTAATCTCTTTTCATAATTTGCATAGATAATGGTTTCCATATATAACTATTCTACTTTACCTAAAGCAGAATGCCAATACACTTCCAAAACTGGTGCTTTTTTCTTCATTCCGTCTTTATCTAAGCCAGAATAATGTAGTGGGTGTTCTCCTGGCATACCAAGAGAACTACGGTTTGATATTGCTTGCTGTTCTCCTATATAAAGACCTAAATGTTTATGGTCAGCTCCATTCTGATGAACAGAACCCCAGACAACAATTGATCCAATCTTAGGAGTTTTTATGTTTTGCCAGCCAGCTTCCTTCATTGCTTTTAATGTTCCTTGAACGGTGAAATGTGGTTTGTCTATTAAACCATGCAGTAATAGCATAGAAGATATATAATAAGCACAAGACAAATCTCCGTCTTTGAGAACATCGTTACCATTCTTGTCTAGGTAACTCCTAAAGATCTGGGAACCTATTGAGTTTCTGAAACTCAATAAGAAATTTTCTAACTTCATAATTTTAGAATTTATTTTCTCAAAATTTACCATTTTAGGGGTATTATGTCAAAATGAACAAATAGTGTTATTATATTGTAGTAAAAATTATTATATGGATTGTTTTTATTAATATTTTTTAGTTTGCCCCGCGAGAGCCGAAGTAGCTCAGTTGGTAGAGCGATGGTATCGTAAACCGTAGGTCGCCAGTTCGATCCTGGCCTTTGGCTCTGACGGTGTAATATAGAAAATATAAAATTAATTTTTTTATGAAGAAAAATATAAACAATAACTCAAAAGTTTTTGAAGGCAAAAAAGCAATAACTGATTTTCTTACTCCAGGTTCACTTGGTATGACGCCTGTTGTAGAGTTGCCTGATTCTGTAAATAAGTTCAGTAAAGATGGAGTGAGAATTTTTGTAAAACTTATGCAATTTGTTCCATTAGGGAATATAAAGTCTATGCCGTCATGGCAGATGCTTTCACAGATGGATAAAGAAACATTAAGTTCAACAAAGCATTTAGTTGAGTATTCATCTGGTAATACAGTTTTATCTTTGGCTATTTTATCTAGACATTTTGGAATACCAAATTTACATGCGATTATCACTCCTGATGTACCAGAACACAAAAAAAGATTACTTAAATTAGTTGGTGCAGATTTAATGATTTCTCATGGACCAAGAAGCCCTGATGTTCATAGTAAAATAGGAGGTGTCTATGAAGCCAAGCAATTAGGTAAAAAGAAAGGGTGGCATAATCTTAATCAATATATTAATCCTGGTAATACAAGTGCTGGTGAAGAATATGTGGCTAAAGAACTTTGGTCACAACTGGGAGGTGATCTTACTATTTTTGCTTCGACTATTGGTACAGCTGGTACTATTTATGGAGCAGGTTCTTATCTTAAATCTAAAAATAAAGACATATATATAGCTGGATCTTCCATAAAGAAAGGTTCTTCTATTCCAGGTCCTCGTGTTGATGAGGCAATACTTAAGCTTGGTATTCCTTGGTATGACATAGTAGACCAAGTTATTCCTATTGATGCAGTTTCAGCTTATGAAAGAAGCTTGGCTCTTATACGACTTGGACTTTTTGTTGGTCCTTCAACAGGTATGCAACTAGCTATGATAGAAAAAATGATAAAAGAAATGAAAAAAAATAAGACTTTGAATAAATATCGTAATAAAAATAAAGAAGTAGTTATTGCTTTTGTTGCTTGTGATATGATGCATCCTTATATAGATGATTATTTTTCAATTTTACCTAAAAAGTATTTCAAATCAGAACAGAGGTTGAACCTCTGATTTAGAGGTTGGACCTCTATGTGTTTTTTCTGGTATGATAGACAAATGGCACAGGAAAAAGATGATATAAAAAAAAAGATAGAGATATTAGAAAATGATATGCTGAAGTCTGACTTTTGGATTGATAAAATTAAAGCTCAGTCTGTAATAAAAAAAATTAGTGAACTTAAAGATGAACTTATGGGAAGTCAGAAATATGATAAAAGTAATGCAATACTTTCCATCCTTTCTGGTGCGGGAGGGGATGATGCGGAAGATTTTTCATCTATGCTTTTGCATATGTATTTAAAATACATCGAAAGGATAGGGTGGCAAGTAGTATTGCTTCATGAGAATAAGAATGATGTTGGCGGATATAGGAATATTTCTCTTGAAGTTGTTGGTAAGGGAGCTTATGGGACTTTAAAGAATGAATCAGGTGTTCATCGTTTGGTTAGAATTTCTCCTTTTAATGCCAAGTCCTTGAGGCATACTTCATTCTCTCTTGTAGAGATAGTTCCTAAATTACAGAAAGACGATTCTGTTGTAGAAATTCGCCCTGAAGATTTAAAGATTGAATTTTCTAAGGCAGGAGGTCCAGGAGGTCAGAATGTAAACAAACGCGAAACAGCAGTTAGAATAATTCATTTGCCTACAAATATATCTGTTCATGTTACCACTGAACGATCTCAAGAACAGAACCGTGAAAAAGCAATAGAAATGATAAAAGGTAAACTTTATAAAAAAAGGGAAGTTGACAAAATAAAAGAAAAAGCAGGACTTTCTCCAACCAAATCGACAGAGATAGAATGGGGAAGTCAAATTCGTTCATATGTGCTTCATCCTTACAAGATGGTAAAAGATCATAGGACGAATGTAGAAGTTCGAGATGTTGACGCCGTGCTTGAAAGTGGCATGATAGATGAATTTATTGTTGCAGAGTCAACAATGTGATAAAATTAAAACAATAATGCTTTACTTCAATAATGTAACAAAAAAATATAAAGATAATTCTTCTCTAGAAGATGTCACTATATCAATCGCCCCTGGAGAATTTGTCTCTATAGTAGGTCATTCAGGTGCTGGTAAGACAACTTTAACTAAGCTAATCTTAGCTGAAGAGTCTCCAACTTCAGGGACTGTGTTCTTCGAGTCAACTGATATACATAAATTATCTAAGAGAGATCTTATGAATTTTCGTCGTAAGGTAGGTATTGTTTTTCAAGATTTTCGACTTCTTTCCAATAAAACAGCTTATGAGAATATAGCTTTTGCTATGGAGTCAACAGGTAAAACAGATGAAGAGATACAGGAAGATGTTCCTCATGTTCTAGAACTGGTGGATATGACCAATAGATCTTTTCATTTTCCACATCAACTTTCAGGAGGAGAGAAGCAGCGTTTAGCAATTGCTCGAGCTATTATAACTCAGCCAGATCTAATAATTGCTGATGAACCAACAGGTAACTTAGATCCATCTAATGCAAATGAAGTTATAAATATTCTTAAGAAAATAAATGATTTAGGCACTACTGTTATTCTAACAACTCACAATAAAAGTATTGTAGATCAGATAAAGAAGAGAGTTATAACATTAGAAAATGGCCGTGTCATTAGGGATAATAAAGAAGGTAAATATATGTTACAATAATCGTATATGTTGATTCACACCAAAAGAATAATAAGATCAGGTTGGCATAACTTTGTACGAAGTGGTTTTACTTCTGTCGCTAGTATTCTTATTATGACCGTTACTCTTTTTGTGATAACATCTCTTATTTTCGTTCAAGCGGCATTAAATTCTTCTTTGAGTGATATGAAAGAAAAAGTAGATGTTACAATTTACTTTGTTCCTGGAGCTGAAGATTCCGCTATTAAAAAAGTTGAAGATTCTCTTTCTAAATTACCAGAAGTCAAAAACATATCTTATACAACAGCAGAAGAGGCTTTAACTAATTTCAAAGATAAACATTCCAATGACTATCTAACACTACAAGCTCTAGATGAACTTAGCGATAATCCACTAGGTGCCTCACTTAATATAAAAGCAAACGACCCATCTCAATATGAAAGTATAGCTAAGTATTTCGAAAGTGATAATGATCTATCGAAAGGAGCTTTAACTATCATAGATAAAGTAGACTACCATCAGAATAAGCTAGTCATAGATAGACTTACTTCTATTATAACTGGAGCAAGAAGTCTAGGATTTGCTGTATCTTTGGTCCTTATAATTATTTCAATAATAATAACTTTTAATACTATTCGTCTTATTATCTTTATGTCCAAAGATGAGATTAGTGTTATGAAGCTTGTAGGTGCAGGTCCTAAGTATGTCAGAGGTCCGTTTATAGTCTCTGGTGTTTTAGTCGGTGTTTGTGCAGCTTTCATGACTATACTACTTTTCATCCCTATATCTATTTGGATGGGTAATAATATGACTGACTTCTTGGGTATTAATTTATATAATTATTATAAATCAAACTTCTTGCAGTTATTCGTTATAATGCTAGGGTCTGGTATTTTACTTGGTAGTATTTCTAGCTTTTTTGCTATAAGTAGATATTTAAGAAAATAAAATATGAAAGAATTATCTAAAAAGAAGCTAGAGAATAAAACTTCTAACTGTAAATATATTTTTGTAGTTGGTGGTGTTATTTCAGGTGTAGGTAAGGGAGTTACCGCTTCTTCTATTGCTCGTATTCTTTCTGATAGAGGTCAGCGTGTGACAGCTATTAAGATTGATCCATATATAAATATAGATGCAGGTACTATGAACCCAACAGAGCATGGGGAAGTTTTTGTTCTTGATGATGGAGATGAAACTGATCAGGACATGGGTAACTATGAACGTTTCTTGGGTGTAGATTTATCTCGTGCAAACTACATGACAACAGGACGTGTATATCAAAGTGTCATAGAGCGTGAAAGAAATCTAGAATATAATGGAGCTTGTGTACAAGTAGTTCCTCATATACCTCTTGAAGTTATTCGTCGTATCGAGAAAGCTCGTGATAATGCTAATGCTGATGTTGTATTAATAGAAATAGGAGGAACTGTTGGTGAATATGAGAATATTCTTTTCTTGGAAGCTGCTCGTATAATGAAACTTCGAAAATCAAATAGTGTTTTCTTTGTAATGGTTTCTTATTTGCCAGTACCTGGAAATATTGGAGAGATGAAGACAAAGCCCACTCAACATGCAGTTAGGACTTTAAATGCATCAGGAATTCAACCAGATATTATAATTGCTCGTAGTAAGATGCCTCTAGATGAAAAGAGAAAAGAAAAGCTTTCTATGTTCTGTAATGTTCCTATCGATCATGTTATTTCCGCTCCTGATGTAGATAGTATTTATGATATTCCTATAAATTTTGAGAAAGAAGGTCTAGGAGATATGATTTGTGATACTGTTGGTATGACTTGTGGTCCAGCTGTAAATGAAGGATCTTTAAAATGGAAAAAGTTTGCTCATTCTACTCATGTGAAAAATAATGAAGTGAAGATTGCTATAGTTGGTAAGTATTTTAATACGGGAGATTTCACTCTTTCAGATTCTTATCTTTCAGTTATTGAAGCTATAAAATATTCTGGATATGCTTGTGGGAGTAAGCCAACTCTTACTTGGATTTCATCTATGGATTTTGAAAAAGATCCAAATAAACTAAAGGAACTTTCTAAATATGATGGAATTATTGTTCCTGGGGGTTTCGGGTCTAGAGGTATAGAAGGGATTCTAAAAACTATTGAATATGCTAGAAAGAATAATATTCCTTACTTTGGTTTGTGTTATGGTATGCAACTTCTTGTAATAGAATACGCTCGAAATGTTTTGAAGCTTAAAGATGCAAATACAAGAGAAGTAAATCCTAATGCTAAAGATATAGTTATTGATGTCATGGAAGATCAAAAAGATAAAATAGAGAAAAAGAAAATGGGAGGCAGTATGCGCTTGGGTGCTTATCAAGCTGTTTTAAAGAAAGGTAGTATAGCAGGTAAGGCTTATAAGTCTTTATCTATCTCAGAAAGACATAGACACCGTTACGAAGTAAATAATGAATACAGAGAGGCATTAGAAGAAGCAGGACTTGTATTCTCTGGACTTTCTCCTGATGGTAAACTTTGTGAAATAGCAGAATTACCAGAAAGTAAGCATCCATTCTTCTTGGGTACTCAATTCCATCCAGAATTCAAAGCTAGACCACTTGCTCCTCATCCACTGTTTACAGCTTTTATAAAAGCATGTCAGAAGAAAAAATAATTACTAATTACTAATATAAAATGCATGGGCTTTGCCCACGCATTTTAGTATTTCTTATTTGAATTATTAATCAGTAATTAGTAATTAATTCAATTCATCATCACCATTTCTTATTTTACTAATTCTTATGACTTCAAGAATTTGATCTACATCATCAGTGACTATGAATCTTTCTAAGTCAGATGCAGATATAGTTTTATATTTTTCTACAAATTGTTCTTCTAATATCTTTTTTATTGGGGTCCAGAATTCTGTTCCATATAAGATTACGGGAATAGGTCCTATTTTACCAGTTTGTAAATGTGTAAGCATTTCAAAGAATTCATATAGAGTACCTGTTCCTCCTGCACAAAAGATACAAGCTTCTGTAATATATGACATTGATACTTGCCTAGCAAAGAAAAAATGAAAGGGGACTTCTTTTGTTACATAAGGGTTTGTTGCTTGTTCATGAGGTAATCTGATTGTTAATCCCACAGATAACACCCCAGCATCAAATGCTCCCTTATTTGCTGCCTCCATGATTCCTGCTCCTCCGCCTGATATGATCGCATAGCCTAATTCTTTAGCGATTCTATTTGAAAGATTATAAGCTTTAATATATTCAGGATGATCTGGCTTAAGTCTAGCTGATCCATAAAAAGTGACAGATGGTCCTATCTCTTTGACTGTATCTATCCCATCACGAAATTCTTCTTGTATCATGCAAAGCTTTGTCTCTTCT
This sequence comes from uncultured bacterium, assembly GCA_903929735.1. Taxonomy (GTDB): domain Bacteria; phylum Patescibacteriota; class Minisyncoccia; order Phycocordibacterales; family UBA9973; genus UBA8515. The sequence continues at coordinate 2,360 of CAIYVW010000037.1, read as the reverse complement.
CCATCTCCACCTGTAAGGGTCATACAACCATTTTTAATATCATCTGTTGTTATGTGCCTAGGCTCATATTTTATTTCTGTATTCATATAGGTATTATTCTACCTTAAAAATTCGATGTTTCCAAACTGTATTTTTTAATATTTTGTGTTAAGATATGGATGTTCTTAGATATTGCCAGATCGTCTAATGGTAGGACACCTCCCTCTGGAGGAGGTTATCTTGGTTCGAGTCCAGGTCTGGCAGCCATTTAAAAAACCTTATGCAAATAAGGTTTTTTAAATTGCTGCCAGAAGAAAGCAAACTTCTTTGCTTTCGCCCTGGACGAGAACAGCGGAATCATATTTTCTCACCAGAGAAAATGGATGAGCTGGTGCCTAGACAAAACTTTTTGACGAAAAAGTTTTAGTCGAAGGAGAGAAGTGTACTCACGGTCCAGATCTGGCAGCAAGGGTTTTTAATTAAAATTTTGCTATAATATATTTATGAAAGAAATTACACTTCATAAACAATGGGTTATTAAAGCTCCAATTGAAGATGTATCTAGAATAATGACCGACTTCGAAAAATTACCAGAGTATTTTCCAAAGGTTGCAGAATCGGTACAGATTAATAAACGGGATAGAAATAATTTAGAGATGGAAGCGACAGTAAAATCATTTGGAAGAAGTTTTAAGGTAAAGATGAAAACTCAAATTCTACCTGGAAAAGGTTTCATTTCAGACAATGATAGTTATCAGTTTGGGACTTCTGGACATGAGGAGTTGCTGCTTTCTGTACATAGAGAAGGAACTTTAATTGACTACATTTATAAGGTTACAATTCATAAGGCGTGGCTACGGATAGTTGCAACGCCACTTATTAAGTGGTATTCAATGAAGGTCTGGGAAAAAGCAGTTATTGATCAACTTAAAAAGATTTTAGAAAAAAATAAATAGTATTCAACCCTTATTTTGTGTTAAAAATGTTCCCACGTTGACCCAGACAGTCAATAATTTAAATTATGGCAAAATTTTCAACTAGATATATTAATGAAAGTACTGTTCTTCCTAAAAATGAATTAATTAGTGCAGTTTTTTTGATTGCATTAAATGGTTCAAAAATTTTAGTTACAGAGAATGAACGTGGTTGGGATATTCCAGGAGGTCATGTTGAAGAAGGGGAAACACCAGAAGAAGCATTAATACGAGAAGTAGAAGAAGAAGCTGGTGCTAGTTTTTCAAACCCGAAATTACTTGCCATTTTAGGGTCAGATAAAGAAGAATATGAAGAGAAAGTTATGCTTATTTATATAACTAGTAATTTTAAGCTAGGGAAATTTACAACAAGTGATGATGTTTTTAATAGAGAGATAATTGAAATTGATGATTTTTTATTAAGATATAAACAAAATTTTGATTTTAGAAAAGTGATTTTACGAGCTCAGTTATTGCTTAAATAAGTTTCAATATATATAAAGTATAAGTAACAACTTTTAAAATCTGTTTTAATATAATTATAATTTCATACAAACATAATCAAGTAGGGTATCTAATGCTATTTGTTACACTCTTTGTTTTTGTGTTATTCTTATCGGTTCTGCTATTTATACAATGTTGAACTCTATTAATTTTTCTGTATCTGCGATATAATATAAACACTATGGAAAACAACAAAAAAGAGAATAAAACAAAATATGTGCTCATAGCTTCGTGTGTTATTGTTGTCATTTTAATAATTGTTATTTTTTTTATAAAATCAAATAATAAATCTATTAAATCTTTACTAGGTACAAATTTAATTTCAAACAACACTAGTTCATTTTTTGGAAATAAAACAAGTCTAAAGGCTGATTTACAAGCAAAATGTTCAACTCAATCACAAAATTGGTTTAAAAATAGTAATTATAAACAAAGTGATACTTATGTAAGTCACTTTAATGAAAAATTAAATAAATGTTTTATATTAATTACAAGTCAGTCTGGAAGTAAAAAAGATGAAAATAGTTGTAATCTTTATAGTTCGTATCACGATATAAATATTGATTTATATGAAGTATTAGAAAGTAAACATTATGCTATGTATAATGGAGAATTTAACTGTCCTCAATCAGACAAAGATAGAAGTATTTATAAATCCTCTAATGGAGGTAAAATTAATAATCATTTATGTAGATGTAAAAATAATACAGGAATTATTTGGAAAGATGGTAATGATAAAAATAATGATGAATCTAATAAAGATATTTTCCACTTGCCATCAAATGATTTAACTAATGTTAATAATAAGTTTTATCCATCAGGAGATGGTAATATTCAAAATCAATTTATTAATGCTATTAATAGTAACTATTTAAATGGTTAATTATTTTAAATAATTTTATT